>NZ_DATBNB010000327.1 GCF_036554565.1 Longimicrobium sp.
CCGCGTGTCACCTGACGTTCTCGCCCGCTGCTGCGTCCCCGTGCGGGGGCACCGAGCAGGGCAGGAGGGACTCGAACCCCCAACCGCCGGTTTTGGAGACCGGTGCTCTACCAATTGAGCTACTGACCTACGGTGTTCAGGTGGCCAGGGAGGGAGTCGAACCCCCGACACCACGATTTTCAGTCGTGTGCTCTACCAACTGAGCTACCTGGCCCTCGACCCTTGCTTCCCCAACAAAAAGCCGCCCGGCTGCGGCGGCGGGGTCCGGCATAGCGGGGGCGGGATTCGAACCCGCGACCTTCGGGTTATGAGCCCGACGAGCTACCAGGCTGCTCCACCCCGCGACAAGGACACCGAATGTATCACCCTCACCCTTCCGCGTCAACCCCCTTCAGAGGCTTTTCGCGTTCACCGCCCGTGTCCCCGGCGGCGACGGCGTAAGTATAAACGGATCCCAAATCTTTTCAAGGCCTTGACAAGAACTGGTTTTTTCGTTGGCCGGGGGTCAGTCCAGGAAGCGACCTTCGTCCGCCAACTGGCGCAGCAGCGCGCCCCGCTCGTTCTCGTCGTCGGCCGCGCGGCGCAGCTCCGGGGTGGCGGGCTGCCGCGCGCCGCACCCATCGCACGAAAGGAAGCGCTCGTCCCACATCCACCCTTCGCTCCAGCTGCCGGTGCACTCGGGCTTCAGGTGGCGCAGCAGGGCCTCGGGCCGGGCCTCCACCGGTTCCTGCACCCGCAGCACCGGCTCGAAGTGGCAGGCGAAGCAGGTGAGCGTGTGGGGAAGCGCGATGCGCGTTCCGGACGCGATGCGAAGGTGCTTGCCGCAGCGCGGGCACACGCCCAGGAACCAGAGCACGCGGTAGCGCCCCGTCCAGAACAGGTGGGCCATGAACCCGCCGGCGCAAACGCACACCGCCGGCCAGGGATAGTGCGGCGGAACCCACACCGCGTACGGGATGATGCCCCAGAAGAACGCCAGGGAGAGCAGCGCCTTGAGCGCGCGCCCGGGGAGCGGCTGCGGCACCAGCCCCACCCGCGCCGGGGCAGGAGGATGGGCGGGCAGCGTCACCTGAACGTTGGGAGCCTCGATCGGCACGCTCATCGTCACCTCGCGTCTTCGGCCTTTCCCAAGATAAGCAATCCGGGCCCGCGCTCCAGTCCTCCGTGCCTGAATGAAAAAGGAGGAGCCGCGCCCGGCTCCTCCCGTATCCAACGATCATGCCACCGGGCGGCTCACCACCTCACCGCCAGCAGGCAGGCTTCCGCACCGCGCTTGCGGCAGCTGGCCTCGTCGGCGTGGGCGACGAAGACGGCCGGCGAGTCGCCGGGCTTGAAGCGCTGGGCCAGCTCCTCGACCACGTTGCGGTCCAGTTCGCACGGGTACGGGTTGCGCACCTCCACGGTGCACGAGCGGTCGCCGGTGCGGGTGTAGCGAAAGCCCCCCACGTCGCTCCCCTCGTGACGCGTATGGTAGTCGGCGTCCAGGGTGGAAAGTGCCTCGTGGATGGAGTCCAGCGCCGGCGGAAAGGTGGCCTCCTGCACCAGCCTCCGCCCCACGCGGGCCAGGGTGTTGGGCCCCACCTTCTCGTAGACGGTACGCTGCGCGTCCAGGTACGCCTGCCACGGGTACCAGGCCGAGGGCTGCGGATCGGGGATGCCGTTCTCCGCGAGGATCTGCAGCCCGCGCGGGCCGTAGAAGCCCAGGGCCGACACGAACGCCTGGACGGACGCGCCCAGCACGCGATCGCCCGGGGAGCTTGCCTTGAAGACCTGCATGCTTCGCTGTCTGATGGTCGTGCGGAGCCGGATGCACCGCGCAAACAAATGGTAAACGGCGCCCCGGGACAGGTTCCCCCGGAGCGCCATCCACGGCTCAGCCGACGACCAGGTTCACCAGCCGGTCGGGAACGAAAACGGTCTTGCGGACCTGCTTGTCCTCGATCCACCGGCGCACGTGGGCGTCGGCCAGGGCGGCGGCGCGCGCCTCGGCCTCGGCGATGCCGCGGGCCATGGGCATGCGCGCGCGCACCTTGCCGTTCACCTGCACGACGAACTCCACCGTGTCGGCGACGGCCTTGGACGCGTCGAACTCCGGCCACGACGCGGCGCCGAAGATGGAGCCCTCGCCGCCCATCCGCTCCCACAGCTCCTCGGCCATGTGCGGCGCGAACGGCGCCACCAGCCGAACCAGCGGCTCCACGGCCGCGCGTTCCGGGGTGCGGCCGCCCGCGCGGACCACGTTCAGGTACTCCATCATCGCCGCGACGGCGGTGTTGTACGAGAGCACCTCCAGGTCTTCCGTCACCTTGCGGATGGTGGCGTGAAGCTTCTGCTCCACGTCGCGGTCAAGCTCGCGGTCCTCCGCCGTCAGCGCCGAGTCCCACAGGCGCGTGAGGAAGTTGTACGGGCCGGTGATGCCGCTGTCGCGGAAGTCGCCGCCTTCCTGGTACGGCCCCAGGAACATCAGGTACGTGCGGAAGGTGTCCGCTCCCCACTCGGCGATGTAGTCGTCGGGCACCACCACGTTGCCACGCGACTTCGACATTTTGGAGCCGTCCTTGACGATCAGCCCGTGCGCGCGGAAGCGGGTGAACGGCTCCTCGAAGTCCACGTGCCCCATGTCACGCAGGGCCATGGTGACGAAGCGCGCGTACAGCAGGTGCAGCACCGCGTGCTCGTTGCCGCCAATGTAGCTGTCCACCGGCAGCCACGTGCGCGTGATGGCGGGATCGAACGGCACCTGCTCGTTGCCAGCGCTGGGATAGCGCAGGAAGTACCAGGCGCTGTCCAGAAAGGTGTCGCTGACGTCCGTCTCCCGGCGCGCCTTGCCCCCGCACGTGGGGCACTCCGTCAGGTACCACTCCTCGTGCCGCGCCAGGGGAGAGATGCCGGAGGCGTCGGGCTTGAAGTCTTCCACGAAGGGAAGCACAACGGGCAGCTGGTCCTCGGGCACCGGGACGATGCCGCACTCGTCGCAGTACAGGATGGGGATGGGCGGACCCCAGTACCGCTGCCGGCTGATCGTCCAGTCGTGCAGGCGGTAGTTGATCCGCTTCTCCCCCACGCCCATCGATGCCAGCCACTCCGTGACGGCGGACTTGGCTTCGGAGACGTCCGTGCCGTCGAAGTGGCCGCTGTTCACCAGCCGCCCGGGCCCGGTGTACGCCTCGGCCAGCGGCGTCTCCGCATCATCCCCCTCACCCGCCACCACGCGCACGATCGGCAGGCCGAACTCCGTGGCGAACTCGAAGTCGCGCTCGTCGTGCCCGGGCACGGCCATGATGGCGCCGGTCCCGTACTCCATCAGCACGTAGTCGGCGATCCAGACGGGGATCTCCTGCTTCGTGGCCGGGTTCACGGCGTAGCCGCCCGTCCACACGCCCGTCTTGGTCTTGTCGGTCTTCTTGCGCGTCACCAGGTCCTGGGCAGACGCCTGGCGCCGGTACGCATCCACCGCGTCCTGCTGTTCGGGCGTGGTGACGCGCTCCACCAGCGGGTGCTCGGGAGCCAGCACCATGTACGTGGCGCCGAACACCGTGTCGGGCCGGGTGGTGAACACGCGGATCACCGGGCGCTCGGATTCGATCTGCGCGGCTTCGTGCCGGTCGTCGGCCACCTTGCGGCGCGCGATGGGAAACGCCAGCTCGGCGCCCTCGCTGCGGCCGATCCAGTTCTCCTGGGCCTTGCGCGTGGTGTCGGACCAGTCCAGCGTCTTCAGGTTGTCGAGCAGCTTGGCCGCGTAGTTCGTGATCTTGAAGAACCACTGCGAAAGGAAGCGCATCTCCACCGCGGTGCCGCAGCGCTCGCACTCGCCGCCGATTACCTGCTCGTTGGCCAGCACGGTGTTGCACGACGGGCACCAGTTGACGGGCGCGGCCTTCTTCTCGGCCAGCCCGGCCTTGTACAGCTGCAGGAAGATCCACTGTGTCCACCGGTAGTAATCGGGCGTGGTGGTGTCGACCGTGTGGTTCCAGTCGTACATCAGCCCCACGCGCCGCAGCTGGCGCGTGAACCGCTCGACATTGCGCGGGATCAGCTCCGTGGGGTGAATCCCCTGCTTCAGCGCAAAGTTCTCGCTGTGGATGCCGAACGCGTCGAAGCCGATGGGCTCGAACACCTGGTATCCCTGCAGGCGCTTGAAGCGGCCGTAGATGTCGGCGCCCGCAAACGCGTAGATGTTGCCCACGTGAAGCCCCTCGGCCGAGGGGTACGGGAACATCATCAGGTTGTTGAAGGGCTTTTCGGCGGACCGCAGCGCCTCGTCCGTCCACGCGTTGGTGCCCCGCTCGTCCCAGCGCGCCTGCCACTTCCGCTCTACCTCGGCGGGATTGTAGCTGTCGGTGTGGTTTCCGTTGCTCATGTTCCGTTCAGACCCCGCGCCCCGATGGATTGCGCCTGCCGATGGTGCCGACCGCAGTTCGAGCCGCCGGCGTCGGTGCGTCGGCGGCTCGCTCCCCTAAACTGCCATTCAGGCGTGTAATCTACAAGCCCTGTCCAGCGCCCTTCGGGCACACGAGGAACGCGATCAAGGATCGATGCTCGAAGGGCATCCCTGCCGATGCCGCAATCAGGATCGCGGTACCGGCACGGGAGCATTGTGGCGCGTGGACCTGACGATTATCAATGAATGCACTCTCGCCTGGACCCCACCTCGGAAAGGAACCATGTCCGCCGCGCGCTTTCTCGGCGCAGCCCTGACGCTCGCAGTCCTGGCCGGCTGCAGAGATACCACGGGGCCGCGGGATGCTTCCTCGTTCACCGCGCCCATCGTGGGCGTGCCGATGGACGACGTGTTCTACGGCGCGTACCGGGACCACGATCCAGGCACCGGGGTTCGGGACCACGCGTGCGGCCTGAAGTCGTATAACGGCCACGGGGGTGTCGACATCCTGCTGCGCAACTTCCAGGTGCAGGACAAGGGCGTACCGGTGATCGCGGCGGCGGATGGCACGGTGACGTGGGTGAGTGATGGGCTTCCCGACCGGAACATCACGTGGGAGGGCACCAGCGGGTTCGGGAACGCCGTCGAAATCACCCACCCCGGCGGATTGAGCACCATCTATGGCCACCTCCGCCGCGGCTCGGTCGCGGTGAGCAACGGTCAGAGCGTGCAACGGGGCGCGGTCCTGGGGATGGTGGGCAGCTCCGGCAGGTCCAACTGGCCGCACCTGCACTTCGAGGTGCGCGAAGGTGGAGCTTCGCTCGATCCCTTCGCCGGCGACTGCTCGCAGACGCAAAGCCTGTGGGCGGACCAGCTTCCCTATCAGAACGCGTTCGAGGTGACGGATGCAGGGATTACGGACCAGCCGGCGACCTTCGCCGTGTTGATCGAGCGGCCGCCCACGCTCAGCACCTTCCCGTTGAACGCCGCCGGTTTCCGGTTCTGGCTCCAGGTTGCGAACCAGCCGGTGGCCCAGACGCGGTTCGAGCTGCGCGCACCCGGGGGGGCGCTCAGGGATGCGGGACTGGTGCAGGTCGGCGCCTCGTTCAGCATGCGATACCTGGTGCTGGAGGTGCCGGTGAATGGGCAGTTGACCGAGCCTGGCGCATGGCAGATCCGGACCTACCAGGGCAACCAGCTCATCCATACCCAGCCCTTCACCCTGCTGCCCGCGGGCGCCGCCGAGGGCGCCGCCACCCCGTCTGTGCGCGGCACCTTCCCCTCCGCCGTGCGCGTGTTCGACCAGGCGCCGGGAGCGGACGCGCACCCGTAGCGCTCACTTCCGGGAACATCCCGGACGAGCGGAAGCTTGGACGCGCACCCCGACGCGCCAATCGAAACGCGAGCCGCCGACGTCCTTAGCGTCGGCGGCTCGCGTCGTACACTGCCATGGATCAACGGTTCTACACCCCGTCCAGTCCCCGCCTTCCACGCGCTCAGCCTCGGTCCGTAAGGGCCGCGATGAGCAAGATGGACAGAAGCGCTCCCACTCCTCCCATGAAAGCAATCTGGGGATCGAGTCCGAACGACAGGCAGCCGAGCGTCACGGCTGAGGACAGGAACAGGCCCAGCCCGTACAGCTGACGCTGCGTAATGTCCTTTTGCGGATCGAAAAGCCCGCCGCCGGTCTCAAAAAAGCGCCGCAGATCATGCATGGGTGTTCCCTCGTAGGTGTGATTTTCACGTCGTGTGTCGGGATCCGCGCCCCGGACCCGCGACAATTTCCCTGCCCTTCTCCGCTCCTCCTGAACAATCCTGCCGCACATGCTGCCCGCCATGTGTCGGCTACTAATTCTCCTTGCCACGCTTGGCCCGAAGGCTTACCGTATGCGTAGTAAGTGGACAAAACAGACAGTTCTGCCCGTTCTCCACACTCTGGGCGATCTGCCCAAAGGTGGACAAGTGAGCCAGAATGTACACCGTGCACATGAGCGTCGCAAGATGATCAACCGACGAGAGCTACCGATCGAAGCTGTGCGCGAGCTGGCCCGCGATCGCTCGGAGCGCTCTTCCATTCGGCAGGTGGCCGATCAGATGGCTTTAGGGCACAGCACACTCGCCAATTTCCTGAAAGGCGCCAACCCTCACCCGCGCATTCGCCGGGCGCTGGCGGACTGGTACTTCCGGGAGATTGGGAGTGGTGGCGACGAGTACCCCGACGTGGCCTATGCCTCGGCGGTGCAGGTCCTGGTGGCGGGGCTGCCGGAGCGCGGACGGGCGGAGGCGGCCGAGGACGTGGTTGCCCTGCTGGAGCGGCTGCACGAAAAAAGCGGGCTCCAGAAGCCCGGATGGCTGGAGCGGCTGCGTGCGGGAGAGGCGCGGGAGGGAGAGGCGGAAGGATGAGCGGCTACCCGCCCCGCCGCCAGCGCCCCACCACATCGCGGGCGGCTTCGGGCCGGTGGGGAACTCGAACTCGAAGCCGCCCTCCAGCAGCCCCCGGGGATCAGCCGCTGGTGAGCGTGGTGCTAAGATCGCGTGCCATGCTCGAGTGTTCCCAGTGCAACCAGCCACTCTGCTTTCGCAATCCGCAAGCGGACAGGGGTACAACGACCAAACGGTCGCCCTGGTGGTACATGCACGCAGGCCCACATCCCGTTGATGCGGCAAGAGGTGGAGCGGCATGAGGGATTGACGAGGGCGTCGAACTCACATTTGGGCGTCGCCAATACGGTGTTCACGACGCACCGGATAGACAGTACGCTTGAAGCCTTATACCTGTACCAGAGCGATAGCCAACGACTGCGACGGCGCGGTCACGACCTGTATGTACGCCATGTAAGGGGCCCCAACCGGAATGCTCAGCGCGCGTTCGACAATACCGACCGGCCTGCGATTCTAGCCAAGTTCCCGTGTCAGTTCGACTTCAACAAGATGGATAACTAGCATGTTAGCCAAAAGCCTCCTGGGCATGTTGGTGTTCCTCGTGACGCCGATCACGCTTCCCGCGCAGCAAGAACCGAATGCACACGCGAGTTGCCGCGGGGTGCTCACCTCTACGGTCGCCAGCGGCCACGAGCATCACGATCTGCCCCGTTGCGGAGCCGAAGTAGCTTCCGAGCTAGGCCGGATGCTACGTAGTTTGGGGACGGAGCGAGATCTGGAGAAGCTGAGGCTGTTGCATCGGGTCTCATTCTTTGTCCGCGACGCTGCGGTCTTCAGCCAAGCCGTGGCGCTGGCAAATACCGTCACTGCTGATCCACATGTGCGCGTCCTTGGCCTCTACGTAGCGCTTACACAGATTGACCGCGGCACGGACTTTACCAGTTCCGGCGTTAGCAAGCCGTTCCGGGAGCCCCTGAGCGAGAACTGCGAAGAGGCGGCGTTCGGCGCCCCGGACGACACCTTCTGGCACGACGGAGGCTTGCCGAGCGATGCTGTGGAGACGCTGCGATCGACCGCGGTTGGACTTGGGTCGACGACTCAGCCATTGATGGTTCGGCGCTTCGCCAGTTGCGTTCTGCTGGTGCTTCCTGAAGGTCCGGAACCGGATTGATCGGCAGGGTTCGGCCGAACGGGATTTATCGCACATTCAGCCGCGACCCTCCGCTCACAAAGGTGGCGGAGGGTCGTAGCGCACCCGACCACCCGAGGGATCTGCAGAGATCCCTGCGACTACCCGCGCCAGCGGGTTACAAGATCGCGGGCAGCTTCGGGCCAGTGGGGGAACTGGAACTCGAAGCCGGCCTCCAGCAGCCGCCCGGGGACCACGCGGCGGCTCTTGAGCACCAGCTCGGTCTCGGTGCGCATCAGCCAGGTGCCGATCTCCAGCATCCACTCCGCCGCCGGCAGCCCGATGCGCGTGCCCCACGCCTCGCGCAGGGCGCGCATGAAGTCGGCGTAGGGGAGCGGATTGCGCGACGAGACGTTGACGGCGCCTTCCACCTCGCCGCGCTCCATCAGCCAGTACAGGGCGCGGACGAAGTCGGCCTCGTGCACCCACGAGACGTACTGGCGCCCGCTTCCCGCGGGCCCGCCCAGCCCGCGCCTCACCAGCCCCAGCAGCACGTCGAAGATGCCGCCCCGGTCGGGGCTCATCACCATGGCCGAGCGCAGCGCCACCTTCCGCGTCCGCGGCGTGTCGGCCTCCATCAGGGCGGCTTCCCACGCCTGCGCCACTTCGATGCTGAACTTCCAGGTGTCGGGCGCGTCCTCCCCCGCCCCGAGGATGCCCGTGGCCTCGTCGTTGGGCGCGTCGAAACGGTGCGCGTAGATGGTGGCGGTACTGGCCTGCAGCCATACCCGCGGCGGCGCGGCACACCGTACGATCGCCTGGCCCACCGCTCGCGTGGAATCCACCCGCGACTCCAGGATGGCGCGCCGGTTCGCCTGGTTGTAGCGGCAGTTGACGCTTCGGCCAGCCAGGTTGATCACGGCGTCGGCACCTTCCAGCTCCGCGGCCCAGCCGCCGACGGTGCGCGCGTCCCAGCGCACGGTCCGCCACGGCGCGGACGACGGATCGCGAGACAGCACCACCACCTCGTGCCCATCCGCCACGAAGGCGCGCGCGAGGAGGGTTCCCACCTGCCCCGACCCGCCCGGCAGCACGATCTTCATCCGCCGTCGCTCCTGGCCGGATGTCATCGGGGGATCGCCGGTGGCGGGGCCGACGGGTTGAAGTGCTGGTAAACGAGGGCGCCAATCCGCGCGATCAGCAGGTTGGCGGGATTGTCGGTCGCGTAGGAGGTATCACGGTTCTCGCGCGTCATCACGCAGATCGCGACCGGCGCGTCCGGACCGTACAGAATACCACAGTCGTTTCTCGCCTGGTCCACGTCACCACTCTTGTGCGCCGCCCTGGCGCCCTCAGGAAGCCAGCGAGTGAGCTTGTTCCAGTCCTCGTTCTCACGCAGCATCGCGAGCGCCAGCGAGTCCATCCGCGGCGACACGGCGGTCCCGGCGTGCAGCCGCGCGAAGAGTTCCACCGTCTCGTCCGGCGTGGTGACGCCCAGCCCGTACTTCACCGAGCTGTCCATCGCCACGCTCGTGGCACGGTTGAAGGTCTTGGAGTGGATCTTGGTGTGGGGCAGCCCCAAGGCCTCCATCTTCGTCCACACGGTGCGTATGTTCAGCTTTTCGAGCAGCAGGTTGGTAGCGGTGTTGTCCGAGATGATGATCATCAGCCGGGCCGCGTCTTCCACCGTCAGCTGCAGCCCGGGACGGAAGTGCTGCAGGACGCCGCTGCCTCCCACGCGGTCGCGCGCCAGCATCGACAGCGGCTCGTCCAGCCGCATGGTTCCCTTCTCCACCTCGTCCAGCAGCGCCACCAGGACGGCCACCTTGATCAGCGAGGCGCTGGAGAACGTCTCTCCGCCACGGATGGAGAGGGATTCTCCAGTCGCCAGGTTCCGCACGCTGACGCCCACGATTCCCTGGTAGCCCGCGGAGGCGTTTTCGATGGTGCGCCGGAGCGCGGCCGTGTCTGTGGAGGCGCGCGCGGAGCGGGCCTGTGCGGCGGCGGGCGCGCAGGCGGGGAGCAGGGCCAGCGCCAGGAGCAGGGCGAGTCGGATCAGCGGCATGGGCGTGTGTGGGTGGGGGCGGAAAGAGGATGCGGGGGCAAGATGGCGCGCGGTCCATCCGCTGTCCACCGCGGCCTGCGGAGTGAACCGAAGATGGATCCGCAAGGGATTGTGGATCAACAGCTTAGGGACCCGTCCAGACCGAAGGTGTTGCGCTCGGTGGACCACGGGCGTAAGATGGCGCCCGTCTCAAACACTCGCTCTGCGATTCGCTTCGGTGCCGCCGCGGCCGTCCCTGGCAGGGGATGCCCCCCGGTGATCCGGTTCCTGGCACCGATCTGTCGAACCTGAACTCCCGCAACACGATGGCCTGGTCACCCCGGAACGCGCTCTGCGCGCTCGTGCTCGTATTTCTGTCCGCGCCGGTGTTCGTCGCCGCACAGGAAGGCCCCCGCTCCGTCCGTTCGGCGGGGCCCCGCTTCAGCATCGAGGCTCGGCGCGATTCCGTGGTGAGCATGGCCCGTCAGCAGCTCGGGCGTCAGTACGTGTTTGGTGGCACCACGCCGCGCGGGTTCGACTGCAGCGGCTTTACCCAGTACCTGATGCGCGCCTTCGGCGTGGAAACGCCGCGGACGGCGGCGCAGCAGGCCCGCGCCGGCCAGGAGGTGCCGCGCGACCGCTCTATGCTTCGCCCGGGCGACATCCTGACCTTCGGGCGGGGCGGCCGCGTGACGCACGTGGGCGTGTACGTGGGCGACGGGCGGTACGTGCATGCCAGCAGCGGCCAGGGGCGCATCGTGGAGAGCAGCCTCGACCGGCCGCAGTCCAGCCTGGTGCGCGCGTGGATGGGCGTTCGGCGCTACATCCGCGGCGACAGCGCCGAAACGCGGGCCGTGGCGCAGGCCGCTCCCGCGCCCCAGCCCAGCACCCGCCCCGTCGCACCGAAGCGCCGCGGCTGATCGGCAGCAGTTTGGGGAAACATCGAAGCCGGCCCGAGTGGGCCGGCTTCTTCGTTTGTGCGCATCACCAGAATCCGCCGTCCCCGCCGTCCCCGAAGCCCCCACCCAACCTTGTCATCCAGAGGCCCGAACTCACTGCACTCACGCGCACACCGCCCTGTGCCGGGCCGACGGATCTAGCCTGAACCACGTAACAGCCTGGGCGCGGCAGCGACACGGAGCCCCGGGGCCTCGGAACCTCGTGTGAAAGTGAGCCGAGCCGTGGGAATCCCACACCGAAGGCCAGCCTCCCGCCCCGCAAGGGTGGTGAGCCCTCACCTCGGATCGGCACCGGCCCTGCAAGGGTGATGGGCTCCCACCTCAAATCGGCCCTCGGCTCCCACGGGCGAATGAATTCGCTGCAACGACCACACGAAGTCCGCCTTCGCGGACTGGCTTGTTTGGGTGCACTCGTCGGCAGTGGGGCGCGACCTTGCTGTGGATCTGGCCGCGCTCCTTGACCGCTTACCGTTGACGGCGGGGTTCTTCCGCGGGCAGACCGATGCCCGGGCGTAGCACTTCGCCGGTGACGGGATCGATGCGGGCGCCCGTGTCCGGAAAGTCCAGTACCGAGAGGGAGTCGGCCAGGGCGGAGGCGCGGCCGGTGTCGTCAGCCTGCACCTGGCCTGGTGGCAACTGGCGCGTGGACCTCAGTTGCGCAGAGAGCACACGGCCCTCGTCGTCGAGCACCGCGCAGGCGATGGCGCCGCGGTTCAGCGGCTCCACGAGCGAGAACGGGCCGTACGTCAGGAGATTGCCCAGCGAGTAGAACACCAGCGCGTTTCCCCGCCACTCCACGGCGCGCATAACGTGCGGCCCGTGCCCGATCACCAGGTCCGCGCCGGCATCGGTGGCGGCACGTGCGAACGCGACGACGTTGCCGCGATCTTCCCCGTAGAAGATCTCGCGCCGGTCCGGCGTGCGCTGGTGCCCGCGGCCCTCCGCACCCATGTGCATGGTCACCACCAGCCGGGGCCAGCGCTCCGCGGCCCGGGCGACGTGGCGGCGCACCGAGCCGAGGTTCCGCGGGTCCGGGCCCGCCCACTGCGCGAAGCCCAGGAACGCCACGGTGTCGCCCTCCGCCGTGGCGACCACGGTGGCCAGCGTATCGGCCCCGGTGACGAGTGCGCCGGCGCTCTCCAGGTGGCGGATGGTGTTGCGTCGGCCTACGTCGCCATCATCCCGCGCGTGGTTGTTGGCCACGTTCGCGACGACCTCGGCGCTGTCCGCCACCTGCCGCAGCGCGCGCGCCGAGGCCTCAGGCGAGCGGAAGGCGTAGCACGCCGTGGAGCGCGGCGCGCACTTCCGCCGGTTGATCGGCCCGTCCCCGATCGCGCCCTCCACGTTCCACAGCACGATGTCGGCGTCCGCGACCAGAGGGCGAAGCGGCTCTACCAGCGAATCGGGTGCAGGCAGCGCGGGCACCCGCCGGCCCAGGCGCGCCCGCGTGTGCACCCACGCGGTGTCGAGGTTGGTTCCCAGTGTGATGTCTCCGCCCGCGCAAATGCGCACGCCCGCCGTGTCTGCTTGCAAGGGAGCGGGCGGCTGGCCGGAGCGGGCCGGTTGGGCGTCGGCGAGCGTCGCGCTCAGTACGGCTGCCAGAAGGGCGAGGGCCGTTTTTGTGAGTGCCATCACGACAATTTTGGGGGCGGGCTGTGCACGGGCGAATGAATTCGCTGCAACAAACACACGAAGTCCACCTGCGTGGACTACCGGCTCTGGGGTGGTTCAGGTTTCAGGTGCGCGCCTTCGATTCGGTGCTACGCGGCGCTGGGGCCGGCTCGGTTTTGCTCCGCCGTCAGAAGCTCCAAAGACGAATGCGTGTTTCCGGCGGCGTGGTGCTCGGGCTGGTGCAGCACGTAGTTGCGCACCTTCTCGACGTGGTAGGGCGACACGGTGAACGCGCCGTATCCGCCCTGCCACTTGAACGCGACTCGCAGCCTCTGCCCCACCAGGTGCGAAGACGAGCCTTTCACCTGCTTCACCAGTTCCGCGACCGCAACGGTGGTCGGAAAGCGCACCAGCAGGTGCACATGGTCCTGCACGCCCCCGAACGCCTCGACGTTGGCGCCCAGCTTCGCCCACTCGGCGCGAATGCAGTGGTCGATCGCCTCCATCAGCCACGGCGTGATCAGCGGAGCACGGTTCCACGTGGCCCACGTGACGTGCAGGTACAACTGGGTGAAAGGCTCCCGCATATCCCACTCGCACGAAGAGGTGGAGTCGCGCCACACACCGGCAGACACACGAAAACTTGCAGTCCACGAAGGTGGACATCGTGTGGTTGTTGCAGCGAATTCATTCGCCCGTGCGGACTTGGGCCCACTCCAAAGCGGGCTTGGCTCACTTCGAAGCCGGGCCAGGGCTCACTCCGGCTGTCCACGCGCCCGCTGCCTACCGTGCCGCCACAAGCCGCCGCACAATGGCATCCCCCGCGGCCTGCGTACCCAGGGTGCCGCCAAGATCGGTGGTGGCCTCGCCGGCCAGGATGCAGGCGCGCACCGCGTCTTCCAGCTTCGCGGCTTCGGCGGGGCGGCCCAGGTGCTCCATCATCAGCCCGGCGGTGAGGGTGGCGGCGAAGGGGTTGGCCAGGTCCTTTCCCGCAATGTCCGGCGCCGACCCGTGCACCGGCTCGAACAGGCCGATCCGCCCCGGGTGGATGTTCCCCGACGGCGACAGCCCCAGCCCGCCCGCCAGCTGCGCCCCCAGGTCCGATAGGATGTCGCCGAACAGGTTGCCGGTGACGATCACCTGGTAGCGCTCCGGCCGGCGCACCATGTCCATGGCCAGCATGTCGACGTACAGCGCCTCGCTCTCGATGTCGGCGTACTCGGCCGCCACCAGCTTGAACACGCGCCGCCACAGCCCGCCCGCGAACTCCATCGCATTCGCCTTGTCCGACATCGTCACGCGCGTCAGCCCGTTGCGGCGCGCGTACTCGAACGCCGCGCGAATGATGCGCTCCACGCCCTTGCGCGTGTTCACGTCTTCCTGGATGGCCACCTCGTCGGGCGTGCCCTGCTTGAAGGTGCCGCCCATCCCCACGTACACGCCCTCGGTGTTCTCGCGGAAGATGACGAAGTTCACGTCCTCCGCCTGCTTGTCGCGCAGGGGCGTCAGCCGCTCGTGGAACAGGCGCACGGGGCGAAAGTTCACGTACAGGTCCAGCCGGAAGCGCATCCCCAGCAGGATCTGGCGCGCGTGCTCGTTCCCCGGCACCCGCGAATCGCCCAGCGCGCCCAGCAGGATGGCCTGGTAGTTGGACTGCAGGTCGGCGAACTCGGCGTCGGTGATGGCCTCGCCGGTTTCCAGGTAGCGGTCGGCGCCGTGCGGCCACTCCACCAGGTCCAGCTCGAATCCGGTGCCTTCCGTCACCGCGCGGAGCGCCTTTACCGCCTCGCGCGTGACTTCCTTGCCCACGCCGTCACCGGGAATCACCGCCACTTTCGCCATCGATCGAGCTTTCTGCTGGGGGAGGCCGCCGGCCGGGAGGGCCGAAAGGGCGGAAGCTAGGCGCGGCGGCGGCTGCGCGGCAAGCACGTCCGCAACGCCGTGGCGAGGCGTTTGCACCCGCAGGTGCGCGGAACGCGAACTCCGACACCGAGGTGCACGATGGACCAGGACCAGGGCGGCGACGACACGCTCCGCGGCGTGGAGGACACGGCGGCGCGGGTGGCGCGCGAGGCGGCGGGCTCGCTTGACGAGAACCTCCGGGCGATGCACGGCGGCCAGGAGACGGACTATGCCTTTCCCCTGCCGCCCGACATGGCCGAGGCCGACCGCATCCGCGGCGCCGACGACGTGGACCTGATGAACCGGCAGGCGAACGTCGCGGAAGGGCAGCGGCAAGCCGCCCAGCTGCTGCAGGAGAACGCCGAGCGGCTGCGACAGACGGGCCAGGAGCTCCGGCGGACGGAAAGCGCGGTGCGGGACAACCGCGGCGACGTGGGCGACATCCGCGACAACGTCCGCGCACTGGGCGACCAGCTCTCCGACGTCAGCAACCAGATCGCCCGGACCGAGGTCCCCCAGGTGGACGAACCTGCGGACGGGCGTGGAAACGGGGACGCGCGGGGCTGAGGGCCGGAACGGTACGTGCACCGGGACGCGCCCGGCTGCAAACGCAAATCGACCCATCGCAGGAGGAACGGATGGACCAGAACGATCGCGACCAGGGCAACGAAGACACGCGCAACGCCGAAGCGCACGTCCGCAACGCCCACGAAAACCTCGAGGCGCTGCAGGACCAGGCCCGCCGCGTAGAGGCGACGGCGCCCGACACCGACCGGCCCGTCGAGGGCTTCCGGGTGGACGGCATGCGGGGCGAAGACAATTCGCAGGCGAACGACAACCTGCGCAACGTGCAGGAAAACACCGAGGCGCTCCGCGACCAGGCGCGCCGGGTAGAGGCATCGACCCCGGACGACATCAACCGCACCGGCCCGCAGAACGGCTGAGGCGGGTGGATAGAGAGCGGGGCGGCGGACCACCCGGTCCGCCGCCCCGCGCTTTTTTCGCCGCAGTACGGCCGCAGCGCGGGCTAGCACTGCGCTTGCGAGAGGGACGGGCGACAGTGTGCCGCGCTACGCGGAACGCCGGATATAGACCGAGGAGAAGCACATGCGCTGGCAAGGCGGAAGGCAAAGCTCCAACCTGGAGGACGGCCGCGGACGCGGCGGCGGCGGGATGGCGGCGGGGGGCGGCATCGGGGCGCTGGTCCTGGGCCTGCTGTACTACGCGCTGACCGGCGACTCGTCCGGACTGCAGCAGGCGGCGACGCCCGAGGCGGAGCCGGCTCCCACGCAGACCACCGCCCAGCAGGACTCGATGTCGCAGTTCGTGTCGGTGGTCCTGGCCAGCACCGAGGACGTGTGGCGCGGGCTCTTCCAGCAGTCGGGCGAAACCTACGAAGAGCCCAAGCTGCGGCTGTTCACCGGCCGCGTGCAGTCGGCGTGCGGCGGGGCGAGCGCCGCCGTGGGGCCGTTCTACTGCCCGGCGGACCAGCGCGTGTACATCGACCTGAGCTTCTACGAGCAGCTGCGGCGGGACCTGGGCGCGCCCGGCGACTTCGCCCAGGCGTACGTGATCGCGCACGAGGTAGGGCACCACGTGCAGACGCTGCGGGGCATCTCGCAGCAGGTGAACGCGGCCAGCCAGCGGGTGAGCCAGGAAGAGGCCAATCAGCTCTCCGTGATGCAAGAGCTGCAGGCCGACTGCTACGCCGGCGTCTGGGGCCACCACTCGCAGCAGCAGCGGAAGTGGCTGGAGACGGGCGACGTGGAAGAGGCGCTGGGCGCGGCGACCGCCATCGGCGACGATGCGCTGCAGGGGCGCCAGGGCGACGTGCGGCCCGAAACCTTCACCCACGGCAGCAGCGAACAGCGGGTGCGCTGGTTCCGCCAGGGCTTCGAGTCGGGCGACGACCGCTCGTGCGACACCTTCAAGGCGGCGCGGCTCTGATCCCAAGGCCGGCGGAGGGGAGACGCGGGGCTGCCGGAACGGGCGGCCCCGCGTTCGTTTTCCTGGAGGATCCGATGCGCGGGATTGGTGCTGCGGCACGCGCGACCGTGGCGTGGTTCCTGGCCCGGGAACCCGCCCCCGAGCAACAGCCACTGGCCTGAAGCAGGCGCCGTTTCCGGCGGATTGGCAGGCCGAGGGGAGAGATCGTGGCGGGGGGCTTCACAAGCGGGCGCCGCGCTGGTATATTCGTCGCCCCGCACCGACCGAAGCGTGGCACGACGCGCGACACGGCGACGAGGCGGGGGCTTGCGCAGGCGGCCGGGCGGTTGTAAATTGTGCGGCTGCAAGCAATTAGGCACCGATAGCTCAACTGGCAGAGCAGGGGACTCTGAATCCCAAGGTTGTAGGTTCGATTCCTACTCGGTGCACTGCGCGCCCATAGCTCAGCTGGATAGAGCGTCTGACTACGGATCAGAAGGTCGGGAGTTCGAATCTCTCTGGGCGCACCTTTCGGGTTTGACAATTTGCTCCTGTGGCGGAACTGGTAGACGCGCTAGATTCAGGATCTAGTGGGCGCAAGCTCGTGGAGGTTCGAGTCCTCTCGGGAGCATGAAGGGTGCAGGGCCCCGTTCGTCTAGTGGCCTAGGACATGGCCCTCTCAAGGCCAAAACACGGGTTCGATTCCCGTACGGGGTATTTTTTGCAGGAACGTGTCGCGGGGTGGAGCAGCCTGGTAGCTCGTCGGGCTCATAACCCGAAGGTCGCGGGTTCGAATCCCGCCCCCGCTATAGGGTCGCCTAGCTCAGCTGGTCCAGAGCGCTCGCTTCACACGCGAGAGGTCGTAGGTTCGAATCCTACGGCGACCACTGCAGGTGCAGTACGGAGTGCGGGCATAGCTCAGTTGGTAGAGCGCAACCTTGCCAAGGTTGAGGTCGCCAGTTCGAATCTGGTTGCCCGCTCTGTAGGTCGGTAAGCCCACTTAGCTCAGTTGGTTAGAGCATCTGACTGTTAATCAGAGGGTCCCAGGTTCGAGTCCTGGAGTGGGCGCTCTCGTCGGGATGGTTGGTTCGGTTCGGCTTGCTGCCCCTTGGTGTAACTGGCAACACGTCTGACTCTGGATCAGAAGAGTCCAGGTTCGAGCCCTGGAGGGGCAACTCCCAAACGCCCGGATCGCGCAAGCGGCTCCGGGCGTTTCGTCGTTCATCGGGTCCAGCCCCGCTCGATGTCATCCCGACGGAGCGGCCACGGTGAGCCCCGAGTCTGCGCCGTAGACCGCAGCGACCGAGGGATCCGCCACACACCCGCCGAAGCGCACCGTCCCGTCCGGCACACCGTGCCCCGCTCTTCCCGGGGCGCGCCACGGACCCAGTCACCACACCAAAGTTTGTAGTCCACGAAGGTGGACATCGTGTGGTCGTTGCAGCGAATTCATTCGCCCGTGCAGCCCCAAGGCCGCGCCACTCCAAGGTTCCGGCGCCGGTGCTGTGCAGGTGCGTGCACAGGGCTCGCGCACATCCGAGGTCCGGGCTGTGTGACCGCTGCCGCGCTCGGGCTGATTCGTGATCCAGGCTAGATCCTTCGGCCCGCGAGGCTCGTGCTTCGGGCCGGTGCCGTGCGCCTGGGCCTCAGGATGACAAGGTTTCGTGCGACAGCGGCTTGGGGGCACACCCACGCCTACCAGGAAAGCCGCACGCCGGCGTTGATGACGCGGCCCTCCAGCGGTGCCCAGGCGTCCGTCGTCCAGCGGCGCTCGGCGGAGCGCGTGGGGAGCACCAGCGGCTGCCACCGCGTCTGCCGTGCGTCCAGCAGGTTCTCGGCGTTCACGAACACGCGCGCGGGGCCGATGGTGCGCTCCGCCAGCATCCCGACGATCAGATACGGCCGGCTCTGGTCGCGATACGGGTTGTCCTCCAGCGACTGCACGCCCGTGTAGTACAGCTCCAGCCCCAGCCTTCCCCGCCCCTCCGCTTCCCGCATGGCTACGAGCCCCGACTGGTGCCGTGGCGTGAGCGGCACGGTGCGCCGTGCGCCCATCCGGAACTGCGGCTCGGTGGCGCGCACGTAGGTGTGCGTGGCCGTTACGTGCCACAGCTCGCGGTGGTACCGCAGCAGCGCCTCCGTTCCCCACGTGCGCGTTTCACCGGGCACGTTTATCAGCAGCAAGTCCGTCGTCAGCTCCGGGACGACGAGCTGAAGCGCGTCGTCGACCACCGACCCGAACACGCTGGTGTTCAGCTCCAGGTCGCCGAGCGTCCGTCCGACGTCCAGCGAGCCGCCCCGGGCCCGCTCGGCCTTCAATCCCCCCAGCGGCCGCAGGGGCGCCAGGCCGATCGCCTCCGTTTCTTCCGTGAACGGCGTTGGGGCGTAGTAGCCGCCACCCACCGACGCCCTGACGTTCCATCCCGCGCCCGGCCGCACGAGCGCGGAAACGCGCGGGCTGACGAAGGTGCCGTATTCGCTGTGCCGGTCCACGCGGCCGCTGGCAGTCACGCCCAGCCACTCGGCGGGATGCCAGTCGTCCTGTGCGAACAGCGAGGGGATGGTGAACGTGTAGTCGAAGCCGGGGACGTCCTGCGCCGCGTATGCCTCGCGCTGCAGGGCCGCGCCCAGGACGAGCGTGTGCGCGCCGCGTGTCCACGCCGCCGACCCCTCGCCGAACCAGGTGGCGTGCCGATCGCGCTCGCGCACCTCGCCGAACCGGTGGTCGTGCCGCTGCCCCATGGCGGACGCGCGAAAGTTCAGCAGCGTGCCGCCCGTCAGCCAGCGGGCGACGACGCCCGCGTCGGCCCGGCGCGTGCGCAGCTCTTCGGCGAACCGAGCGCCGCCGGGGATCTCCCCGCCGCCGTTGCGGTCCTCCGCAGTCGCGCCGACGGTGACGAAGAGCGAGCGGCCCTGCCCGTCGTCCCAGAACAGCCGCGGGCGTACCACACCGCGGGCGTACGAGGGCAGGTCGGCCCAGCGGTCGCCGTCCACGTCGGCTGTCCGCTGCCCGTGCGCGCCGCCCAGAAAAGTGTAGCCCCAGCGCCCGCCCAGCGCGCCGGACGACCAGAGCACCGCGTCGGCCCCGCCCAGGGTGGTCGCGTTCAGCAGGAGCTCGCGATCATCCGCCGGGCGGCGCGAAACGAGGTTCACCACGCCGCCAAGGGCGGACGCGCCGTACAGCGCCGACGCCGCGCCCTTGATCACCTCCACCTGTGCCAGGTCCATCGGCGGAATCTGCAGCAGGCCCAGCGACCCGCTCTGGCCGCCGTACAGCGGCAGCCCGTCGGAGAGCACCTGCGTGTAGCGCCCGCGCAGCCCCTGCACCCGCACGTTGGCGCCACCGAGCGAAGGCGACGTGGTCTGCACCCGCAGCCCGCTCGTTTCGTTGAGCATCATCGAAACGTCGCCGGGCGTCATCATCATCTTTTCCTCCACCTCTTCGCGCGCCAGCACCTCCACGCGAACCGGCGCGTCCTCGATGCGCTGCTCGCTGCGGGTGGCGGTCACGATCACCGTCTCCAGTTCTACGGCCTCGAGTTCGGGCTCGTCGCTGGCGGCTTCTGACGGGTCGAGGCGGATGGTGACGGCGGTGTCGCGATCCGCGACGACATCCAGCGAGGCGGGGCGATGTCCCTCCGCGGAGATGCGCAGGCGGTGGCGGCCCGCGAGCAGCCGCAGCACCGCGGCACCACCACGATCCGTCTCCCACGCTCGGCTGCCGACGCGCACCTCGGCCTCAGAGATCGGCTGGTCGGCGGAAATGACCATGACGGTGATCGCGATGGAATCAGCGGCCGTCTGCGCGCGCGCGGCCGCGGGCGCGAGCACGGTGGAGATCAGAACGATGGCGATGAGCGCGAGACGAGAAGACATCTATGAGCGGCGGCCCGGGATCGGTGATGCACGTTGGGATCGCCCAAACCTACATCAACATGCGGACTTACGCGACCAGCACGGCCCGGCGCCAGCGGCGGACGGAGTTGACCAGCCAGGTTTCTTCGGCGCGCGCGAGGTCGTCCGGGCGGATGATGCGCTCGCGGATTTCGCCCCGCGCCAGCATCTCCGCGCGCAGCACGCCGGGGAGCAAGCCGCTCTCCAGCGGCGGCGTCCACAGCGCGCCGTCGATGCCGACGACGAGGTTGGCGATGGTGGACTCGGTGATCTCGCCGCGCTCGTTCACCAGCAGCACGTCGTCGCAATCGGGGGGCGTGGCTGCTCGGTTTTCGTAGATCGCGCGGCTCGTCGTCTTGTGGTACAGCAGCGGATCGTGGCTGTCGACCGGCTCCCGCGCGATCGCGACGCGGACGGGCTCGGGAGATGGCTCCAGTGGCATGCTGTGGACCGAGATCAAGCCCTCGCGCGCGAGTGTCAAACGTGACCGCATCGGGCGGCCGGTGAACGTCTCCGCCGCACCGGCCAGGGACTGGAGAACCGCCCCGCGATCGAACGGAAAGTCGAAGTACTCGGCGGAGCCGGCGAGCCGATCGAGATGGCGATCCAGCAGGTACCATCCGCCGTCCGCCTCCCACAGCAGCGTTTCGAGCAGGTCGAAGCCGGCGGGCGCGCGGCGCGCGAAGGCTGCCTTCGCAAGGCACTCGCGGTATTCGGCGGATGCGTCGGAATCGAACGTCACCCCGCTGCCGACGCCCAACTCCACCTGGCCGGTGGCGTGATCGAGCACCAGCGTGCGGATCGCCACGCTGAACGCCGCCTCGCCCGGCGACGCGAAGCCGATGGCGCCGCAGTACACGCCACGGGGCGCATCCTCCAGTTCGGCGATGATCTCCATCGTCCTCACCTTGGGCGCGCCGGTCACCGATCCGCAGGGGAAGAGCGCGTCGAAGATCTCCGGCAACCCGGCGCCGGCACGCAGTCGCGCGCGGACCGTGGAGGTAAGCTGGTGCACCGTCTCGTATCGCTCGGGCTGGAACATCCGCTCCACGCGCACGCTGCCGAACTCGGCCACCCGGCCAGCGTCGTTCCGCAGCAGGTCTACGATCATCAGGTTCTCGGCGCGGTCCTTGGGCGAGGCGGCCAGCTCCGCGGCGAGCGCGCGGTCCTCGTCCGGCCACCGGCCGCGCGGCCGGGTGCCCTTCATCGGCCGAAGCTCCAGGTCGCTGCCCGCGGCGTGAAAGAACAATTCGGGCGACGCGGAAAGGATGGAGAAGCCGTCCAGCCGCAGGAATGCGCAGAAGGCCGAGCGTTGCGCCAGGCACAGCCGCTCGTAGAAGGCGAGGTCGTCTCCGGCGAATTCGGCGCGCAGGCGGGCGGTGAAGTTCACCTGGTAGGTGTCGCCGGCGGCGATCAGGGATCGGATGCGTTCGATCCGATCGCGATATTCGTCCTCGGAGACGTCCATCCTCCACGGACCGAGTTCCACCTCGGCCGCGTCGCCGAATTCCGGCTTCACCTCCTCGCGCCGCCCGTAGAGCGCGAACCAGGCGAGGGGCAGGCGCGGATCGGGTGGGCGGGTGATGAGGGCGGGATCGAACGCCGGCGCGGCCTCGTAGGCGACGAACCCGGCCGCGTGCAGTCCCTCGTCCACGGCGCGCTGGACGGCGGCGAGCACCGGCCGCACCTCGTCCACCGTATCCGCCCTGAGCACGCGCTGAAAATCCGCGAAGCGCAGGGAACGCGCGCCGCGCTGGGGATCCAACGAATCGAAGCGAATGACGGGCGGGGCGGCCACGGGCGGATGAGATGGAGAGACGGCGCGCCGGATCGTTGGACCCGGCGCGAATGGTCAGCCGGCTGCGGGGCTCAGCTCGATCTCGTAGTCCAGCCGCGTGTCGGGCGCGAGCGAGCCGGCGACGGAGCAGTACTTCTCGAACGAGAGCTGCACCGCGCGCTCCACGTGCTCGCGCGGCGAATCGGACGCGAGGCGATAGGTGAGCACGGCATCCGTCAGCCGGCGCGGCGGGTTGGGCGCGCGGGAGAACCGCACGGAAACCGACAGCGACGACGCGGGCGTGCGGCGCTTCTCCAGGTAGTCCACCACGTCGATGGCGGAACAGGAGGCGAGCGAGATCACCAGCGCGTCCACGGGACTGGGCGCCGCCTGCGCATCTCCATCCACCGTGAGCGTGGCCCCGCCGGCGCGCCCGCCACGGTAGCGCATGCCGCCCTCCCATACCACCTCGATCGGGTACTCCGCCTGCACTCCCTCGGGCATTTCGGTCATCATCGGATTGAAACGGGAAAACGCCCGCCCCCGGCGCGGGGCGGGCGGTGCCTCGTGAACCGGGTCCGCTCAGTACTGGGGCGGCGGCGGGCCGGAGGGCGGCTGCTGCGGGTCGCGCGGCTTGGTGCGGCTGGTGGCGGAAATGATGCCGATGCCGATGAGGATGATCACGCCCACCGCGATCCACATGGTCGGCGCGCCAGCCAGGTATGCGGCGATGGCCAGGCCGATCACGAAGATCACGAATCCTATGAGGTACGTTCCGAATGCCGACATTGTCGTTCTCTCCGCGTGGGTGTGGCCGCGAGTAGCGGCGCGGTCCACGAGCCACCGATGCACGAGAGGTGCCGGAGCGGGGCGGGCGCAGCTATTCCGGGCCGATCGCGTCCACGTGCGACGCCGCGAGCACGGACAGCCAGCCGTGGATCGCGCCGTTGCTGGCCAGGACGCGGCCGGTCACCAGCGGCTCGTCGGCATCGCCCGGCCAGCCGCCGACGCGCCCCCCGGCCTCGTGCACAAGCAGCATTCCCGCGGCCACGTCCCAGGGCGACAGGCCCACCTCGAAAAAGCCCTCCACCTTGCCGGCCGCGACGAATGCCAGGTCCAGCGCGGCGCTTCCGGCCCGGCGGACGTCGTGGGTGCCGCGCACCGCATCGGCCACCAGACGCATGTACGCGTCCAGGTTTCCCTTGCCGCTCTTGAACGGAAACCCGGTCGCCAGCAGCGCCCGCCGCGCATCCCTCACCTCGGAGACGCGGATCGGCGCACCGTTCAGAAACGCGCCGCCCCCGCGCGTGGCGTGATAGACTTCGCCCAGCAGCGGCGCGTGGATGACCGCCGCCGCCATCCCGCCGTCGTCCGCGAACCCGATGCTGGTGCAGACGAACGGGTGCCCGTGGACGAAGTTCGTGGTTCCATCCACCGGGTCCACGTACCAGCGCCGGCCCGTGTGCACGTGCGCAGACGACAGCTCCTCGCCGACGATGGTGTCGCCCGGAAAGGCGGCCAGGATGCGCTCCGCCACCAGGCGCTCGGCGGCCTCGTCCACCGCCGTCACCAGGTCTGCCCTGCCCTTGTCGCGCACCTCGGCCGCCCCGCCGCGCGCGGTGATCAGCTCCGCCGCCCCCGCCGCCGCATCCAGCGCCACCGCCAGCTCGGCCGCGAACGGCCCCGTATCCATCTTCACGAGAAGGGAACTCACGGGCGCCGCCGCCGGTACGCATGTCCGCCCGCAAGGGGCCGCACCGCACCCGTGGTGGCGCGGCGCGGGGGCATTCTGTACATTGCGCCGCCTACACGCAAGCACGTCCGCACGCTGTCAGTTGCGGCCCATCGCCGCACCGCCGGTCGGACGAACGTTTATCCGGCTTCCCGGCCCCACACCCATCCACCCGGTTCGGCATGAGCAAGCGACTCTCACCCCAGTACGGCGGCGGCGGAACCCTCGCCGACGACCCGATGCGCGGCCACGCCTCGCAGGACACCCGGTTCTTCGGGCACCCGCTCGGCCTGTCGACGCTGTTCTTCACCGAGATGTGGGAGCGGTTCTCGTACTACGGCCTGCGCCCGCTGCTGGTGCTGTTCATGACGGCGGCGGTAACCAGCGGCGGCTTCGGATTCGACCGCGGCGAGGCGTCGGCCATCGTGGGCATCTACGGCTCGCTGGTGTACCTGGCATCGCTGCCGGGCGGATGGGTGGCCGACCGGCTGCTGGGGCTGCGGCGGGCCATCTTCGTGGGCGCGGCGCTGATCACGGCGGGCCACTTTTCCATCGGCCTGTCGTACTTCGGCGGCGAGGGCACGCTCGGCAAGTCGATGTTCTTTCTGGGCCTGCTGCTGATCGTCTGCGGCACCGGCCTGCTGAAGCCCAACATCTCGGCCATCGTGGGCGACCTGTACCCCGAGGGCGGGTCGCGGCGCGACGCGGGGTTCAGCATCTTCTACATGGGCATCAACCTGGGCGCCTTCGCCGGCCAGCTGATCACCGGCGCGCTGGGCGAAAAGGTGGGCTGGCATGCGGGCTTCACGGCAGCCGGCGTGGGCATGCTCTTCGGCCTGCTGTGGTACTCGCTGCGCGCGCAGAAGACGCTGGGCGACATCGGCAACGAGCCCACGCGGCATCCGGACCCCGTGGTGCAGGCGCGGCAGGAGCGCACGGTGAAGGGCGTGATCAGCGCCATCGGCATCGCCATCGCCATCGTGTTCATCCTGGGCGCCACCAAGATGATCCACCTGGACGCGCAGGCGATCGGTGGATACATGACGTACGTGCTGGTGGGCACCGCGGCCGTCTACTTCGGCTACATCTTCATCTTCGGCGAGCTGACTCGCGACGAGGTGAAGCGGGTGGCGGTGATCATGGTGCTGTTCATCTTCGCGGCGATCTTCTGGAGCGCCTTCGAGCAGGCGCCCACCTCGCTGAACCTGTTCGCGGCCGACTTCACCGACCGCAACATCGGCGGCTGGGAGATGCCGGCCACCTGGTTCCAGGCCATCAACTCGTTCTTCGTGATCGCGCTTGCGCCGGTGTTCGCCGCGCTCTGGCTGACGCTGGGCCGCCGCAACCGCGACTTTTCCAGCCCCGGCAAGTTCTCGCTGGGCCTGTTCTTCGCCGGCGTGGGCTTTCTGCTGATGATCTTCGCCGCCAACAAGGTGGTGGCCGGCGGCGGTCAGGTGATGGTTTCGCCCTGGTGGCTGGTGGGCAGCTACTTCTTTCAGACGGTCGGCGAGCTGTGCCTGAGCCCGGTGGGCCTGTCGTCGATGACCAAGCTGTCGCCGCGCAAGTTCGTGGGGCAGATGATGGGGATCTGGTTCCTGGCGTCGTCCGTCGGCACGCTGATCGGCGGCCTGGTGGGCGGCCACGTGGACCCCGAGAAGCTGGAGCAGATGCCCCGCCTGTTCACGGTGACCACGGCGTCGCTGTTCATCGCCGCGGCGGTGCTGGCGCTGCTGAGCATTCCCATCCGGCGGATGATGCGCGAAGAGGGCGGAGCGGCGGGCGCGCACTGAGCCTCGTCGCCACGCAGTGAGCGGCGCCGCGCGCGAACCGGGTTCGCGCGCGGCGTTCTTGTTTCGGGGGCACCCGCCGCATGCGCCGGTGTATGGGCAACCCGACCACGCACAACGAGATAGGGATGACGGACGACGAGATCGGGGAGCGCCTCCGCGACCGCGGGCTGGAAGAGGACTACATCCGCGAGCTGCTGGCCAGCCTGGGCTTCGACCCCGCGGAGGGGTTCACGGTGGACAGCATCGAAGCGCTGGACACGGCCACCATGCCGCAGCGGCGGAAGGCGGCGCTGCGCACGCTGGCGCTGGCGGATGATGCCGAGGGAAGTGCGTGAGTGCGTGAGTGCGTTAGTGCGGAAGTGCGGAAGTGTGGATAGCCCTTCTCCGGTGCGCTGGGGGAGGGCCTTTCGTTTCCGCGGTGCGTCGGGTTGGGATCGTGCTCGGGCCGGCGCCCCCCATCCCCAGCCCTTCCCCCGCAAACAGCCGCGGGGGAAGGGAGCCAGTAGAGTGCGCGGGGCCAGCCGGAGCGCACTCGAATTCTCCTCTCCCCCATGCAGTTTATGGGGGAGAGGCCGGGAGAGGGGGGCGGCCGCGGCGTCCCTGAGGCCTGTCGAAGTTCATCACCCTCGCGGAGACAACGAAGCCGCCGGATTGCTCCCCGGCGGCTTCGTCGTTTCCATGACCGGCGCCTACCGGCCCGGTGCCGGGAAGACGGTGAGGCTCTCGTTGCCGTCGCGGTCCACCGCGGCGACGGCGAAGAACCAGTTGTCGATGACGATGTTCTCCAGCGTGGCCTCGGCCACGTTGCCCACCCAGCGCGAGTGCGTCCAATTGGCATCGGTCGGTAGGCGCCAGTACACGCGATAGCCCGCCAGGTCCGGCGCGTCCACCGCCTTCCAGCGGAGCACCGTGTGCGGCGTCACGGCACCGCGGATGGTCACCGAGTCCGGCGCGGCGGGCGCCCAGGCCAGCGACGCCATGGAGGCGGTGTTCAGCGCCGTGATCCTGGCGTTGTAGACGAAGTCCATCGCCTCCGGCACGTCGCCGTACTCGATGCCGTTCTCCACGCGCAGGTCCTGGTGCTGGCGCGTGTAGTCCTCGTACAGCTCCGTCAGCCGCACGGCGGGGTAGCCGGCCAGGAAGAACGGCGTGTGGTCCCCGCCGCGGCCGAAGCGGTCCAGGCGGTAGATGATCTGCGCGTCGAGGTTGGGCACGTAGCGGTCGGCGATGAGGTCCACGTAGCGCGCCAGCTGGCGGGCGGGGACATCCAGCTCGCCGCCGCTGTACAGGTACTGGCGCAGCACGGCGGCCGGCGCCTCGGGCGGAATGCCGGGCGACAGGATGCGCACGACGGTGTTGTCGGCCGCGCCGTTGATGCCCCGCGAGTTGCCGATGATGTCGTTGTTCAGCACGCCCGCGATGCGCCAGTTGTTCGCCTGCGCGTGGCGGGTGAGGATCTGCGCCCCGTTGAGCCCCTGCTCCTCGCCCGCCAGCGCGGCGTACACGAGGGTGCCGTCGAAGCGGTGCTTGCTCAGCACGCGCGCGGCCTCGATCACCGCCGCCGTACCGGACGCGTCGTCGTTGGCGCCCGGCGCGTCGGAGGTGTCGTTCATCACGTCCGTCACGCGCGAGTCGAAGTGCCCCAGGATCAGCACGTGGCGGTTGGGGTCCGTTTGCCCGCGCTGGATGGCGACCACGTTCACCACGCGCGTGTCGCGGCGAATGCGCCCGTTCGGCGCGCCGGGAATCACCTCGCTGACGTACTGCACGTCCAGGCACCCGCCGCACTCGCGCGAGATGCGCTGGAACTCGGCGAAGATCCACCGGCGCGCCACCCCAATGCCCCGCGTGGCCGAAACCGTGTCCGACGTCGTGTGCCGCGTGCCGAACGCCGCCAGCCGCCGCACGTCGGCCTCCAGGCGCGCGGGCGACACCTGGCGGACGATCTCGTGGATGCGCGGGTTCTCGGCGCCGGGGCCGCTCCCGCCGGCGGAGGCCTGCGCGTTCAGGGCGGGGGCGGACGCAGCCAGCGCCACCGCCGCGAGGGGGACGAATCGGATGCAACGGAGCACGGCAACCTCCAGACAACGGTCAGGCACGGGCGAACGAGGGTCGGCCCGGCGGCGGCGGAATCGGTTGATCGATCGGGAAAATGCAGTATACACGCCACCGTCCTCACGGCAACCGCCCGCGCGTTGGCGCGTACCCGGCCCGCCGATTGCACCTGCGGCGCCCCCTCATTGATTTGGTGAAAACGCGCGGAGGGATACCGGATGCCGTACGGCGGGATGTACGACGTGATCGTGGTGGGCGGGGGGCCGGCGGGGCTGGCGGCGGGGCTGTGGCTGGCGCGCTACCGCCGCAAGGTGCGCGTCTTTGACGCCGAAGAGCCGCGCAACGCCGAGACCTGGGCCGTTCACGGCTACCTGGGCATCGACGACCCGCCACCCGCGGAGCTCCGAAAGGTGGCGCGCCACCAGGCCATCGACGCCGGCGCCGAGTACGAGCCCGCCGTGGTCACCGAGATCACGGGCACACAGGACGACTTCACCGTCACGGTGGAGGACGGCCGCACCTTCGGCGCGCGGCGCATTCTGATCGCGACGGGGCTGCGCGACATCCTCCCCGAGATCCCGAAGTTCCACGACTTCTACGGCACCAGCATCTGGCACTGCCCGGACTGCGACGGCCCGGGGATCGTCGACAAGAAGGTGGGGGTGATCGGCTGGGGCCGCTCCATCGCCGCGTACTGCATGTACATGCTGACATGGACGGAGAACCTGACCATCCTCACGCACGGCCACCCGCCCGACATGGAGGAGCCCGCGAAGGCGGCGCTGGAGCGGTGGAACATCCCCGTGCGGGAGGAGGTGATCGAATGCCTGGAGGGCGAGGCCGGGCAGATCCAGCACGTCGTCTACCACGGAGGAGAGACGGAGGAATTCGACGCGCTCTTCTTTCACATTGCGTCAGGCCCGGGCTCCAGCTTTCCCGCGGACCTGGGGTGCGAGGCGGACCTGGACGGGATCCTGGAGGTAGACAAGGAGCACCAGACCACGGTGCCCGGTGTGTACGCGGCCGGCGACATCATCCCCGGCTCGCGCCTGGCCCTGCGCGCCGCCGCCGAGGGCGCGCGCGCGGCGGTGGGCATCCACAAGTCGCTGATCCCGGACGACCGCAGACTGAAGTAGCTACCGGGTGGCCGTGTCCGCCCGGCGCTCGATGGGGGCGTTCTCCGGCCACATGCGGTGGCGGCCCTTGAGCATGGGGGCAAGGGCGGCCAGCATCCCCGAGACGGTCTGGAAGCGGTCCGCCGGATCGGCGGCAAGGCAGCGCAGGATCAGCTTCTCCAGGTCGCGCGGCACGCCCGGGTTGTGGGCGCGCGGCGGCACGGGAGGCTGGGTGATCTGCGGATAGCGCTGCTCCAGCTCCTTCGTGGTCAGCTCGCGCCCCTCGGTGGGGGGACGCGCCCGCGCCACGGGGCGAACGTCCGCCTCCTCGTCCTCGTCCAGCTCGTCCCAGAACGCCTCGTCGTCCTCGTCTTCGGGCTCCTCGGTGGGCCACTTGCCGGTGACGCACTCGTACAGCAGCGCGCCCAGGCCGTACACGTCGGTCGCGGCGGTCAGCGGCTGCTTCAGCACCTGCTCGGGCGCCATGTACGGGGCCGTCCCCAAACGGTCGGCGGGGCGGCGGATGGGCTCGATCTCGCGCACGACGTCGAAGTCCAGCAGCACCGGCACTCCCTCGCGCAGGTGCACGTTGCCCGGCTTCAGGTCGCGGTACAGGTAGCCGCAGCGGTGCAGGTAGTGGATGGCCGCACCCACGTGCATGATGGCGCGGATGGCGTCGGGCACCTGCAGGCGGCGCTGCGTGAGCCCCTCCAGCACGTCGAACAGCGAGGGCCCGGCCAGGTACTCCAGCAGGATGAACGGGCGCCCCTCCGCCTCGCCGCTGCCGAACAGCCGCACGATGTTGGGGTGCTTCAGCTTGTCCAGCACCTCGGCCTCGCGCCGGAACGACACGGGCGCCACGCCGTTCACGCAGTGCTCGGGGAGCAGGATCTTGCCGGTGAGCGCGCACCAGTGGCGGTTGCTCCACACCTGGTACAGCTCCGTCATGCGGCCGCACGCCACGTGGCCGATCACCGTCAGCTCGCCCACGCGGTCGCCCACGGAGAGCGTGAACTTTTCCCTGGGCCGCGCCGGCTCGTGCTCCCACCTGCGCGCCGCCGCCAGCCCCTGGTAGCGCGCCCGCGCAATCGCCGGAGATGCCATGTCTCTTTCCTGGAACAGGTTGCGGCTCCCGCCGGGATCATCCCCGTCCGGCCGCGCCGTGACGGAAGGTTTCCAACGCAACGGGCGTACCCTGCACATCCGGGAAAGCCGGCGGGACAGGGCCCGGACAGGCTCCATTCCCGCCACAGATGGACACTCCGCTACACCTGTGGCCGCTTTGCAGCGCAGGGTTACGCATCCAATGTGGACGCTATTACCTTCGCCGCATGCCGAAGCCGCGCGTCTATGTCGAAACGACCGTCCCCAGCTTCTACCACGACCCGCGCACCTCGCCAGCCGTCCTCGCGAGGCGCCGCTGGACGCGCCTGTGGTGGGCAGGCGCCGCCGAACGCTACGAGCTCGTCACCAGCGAGTACGTCCTGAATGAGCTTGCGAATGGTACTATGGAACTGGCGCGGCTGCGTGTAGGGGTGCTCGATGAGGTGCCGTGGGTCGAGGCGGACGCGGCTGTGGAAAGAATTGCCCAAATTCATATCCAGCAGAAACTTATGCCCGCGAACCCTCCACACGATGCATGGCATCTGGCACTTGCATCGAAGCACCGGTGTGACTTCATTGTAACCTGGAATTGCAAGCATCTAGCAAATCCGAACAAGGCCGCACACCTGGAGAGGATCAATGGCTGGCTCGGGTTGAACGTGCCCCGGCTGGTAACTCCGCGAGACCTGCTCAGGAGGGGAAGATGAGCGAGCCTTTCGACGCTGCTGACGTCTGGGATGATCAGGTAGACGAGATCATCGAGGAAATCTGGGAGGTCCGCCGCAAGATGTGGCAGCGGTTCGACAACGACCCTCGTAGGATGGCAGCGTACATGAGGGAGCGCCACGCCGAAGGCGTTAGGCAGGGTCACCCGGAAATCAAGTCGTCCTCATCCCCAGAAGAGGACGCCCGGATCATCGCCGCTTGCCAGGCGCTCCTGAAGGAACGAGCGGCACAGGAACAATCCCCCGGGGCGCAGGCACCGCAGCGATCGTTGTAAGCAGAAGACGGGGCGCATCGTCGCTCCACGCGATCTGCCCAGGAGAGGAAGATGAGTGAGCCAATCAATTACGCCAAGGTGTGGGACGACGAGGTAGACGCGATTATCGAAGAGATCTGGGAAGTCCGCCGCAAGATCTGGGAGCGGTTCGACAATGATCCGCTCAAGATGGGCCAGCACTACATGGCACTGGAGCGGCAATCCGGAAAGCGGGTGATCTACGGTCCGCGGTTACCCAGGGCGCGAATATCCACCCGGCGAAAAGGGCTGCGCCGGTCACCGAATACGCGCGTACGTCAGTGATCGCCGTGAGCGGACCATCTCGCGCGTGTCTTCGAACAATCCAAACTGCGAATCCAAACGAGGCGGACGACAGCGGATGCGAATTCCGTTGCCGCCCGCTTCGTCGCGCCGTCAGATGCCGTGCTTGGACCGTGCGTCGCGCATCTGCTGCCGGACGCTCGCGGACAGACCCGACTCCTCAGCCCTCGAAAAGATGCTGTCGAGCACTCGCCGTTCCTCAGCGTCCAACTCCCCGTCGCGCAGGGCAAGGGTGAGCAGCTGATCCAGTTCCTGATGATCGATGGTTCCGTCGTTCGCGAAGATGCGAATGGACGCGGTCGCGATCTCCAGGTGACTGTGCATCCGTTCGTCGGCCTGCGACATGGGCGATCCGTTCTGTGGGCGATGCAGGGCTGTGGCTACGGAAGAGATTACGGAGCCACCCGCGAGGTAGATTCAAACGAACAGCCGCCGAACACCAGGTTTAGCGGCAGTCGAACTCTTCGCGGGAGCCCCGGGACCTATCTCGTGGTGAAGCGCACGGTGCGGTAAACCTGTAGCTGTTGGGCGCGCGCAGCCGGGCTCTTCGATTCACCGGCCAGATAGACCGCGGGATTCGTCCATTGCGCACCGGTGTACAAGGTGCCCTCCAAGTCGTTGTCCCAGAGCTCGGCGACACTGCCCCCGATCGATTCCGAGTAGCGATTTACGCGACCCACGGGAGGCGGTGGCGCTTGACCAGCCGGAACGACCACTGTCCTGGTCACTGTGGCCGACGACCGGTACTGTCCCACTCCCCAACGAATCGAGCCGCCATCCCCCCGAAACGTGTTCGCGCCACTCTGACGCCAAGTGGAGGGAACGCAGAAGGTAAAGCCCTGCGCGGTTATTTGGCGCCAGCTCTGCTGCGGTGAAGAAGCGACCGGCACCTGGCAGGCGACGACTGGAGCGTCAACGCGCGATGATGCGCCGCTCGACGCGCATGCAGTAAGGCCAATCAATAGAAGTGCAGACGGGAAGCGCATAAACATCCTGGTTGACGTTGAAGGTCCAGCTTGTTGCTCAGTGCCTCAGTGAACGGAAGCGTATGCGCTAGCGAGGGATGCGCATCTCATCCGCGGCATCGGTTCGTCAGGGCGGGGGTGCGGCGCCAGGCGGGCGTGGCGGCCGGCTCGAGTTGTCCATGTCCGAGAAGATGAGCCATCGGCCGTCTGGCCCGCGGCGGAGCGTCAGCGTGAACTTCCCCTGGTCACCCGGCGCATCGCCATAGCCGTACGCGCCGATGATGTAGCCCGCCGTGTCCGCAGTCGCGGCCGCGAGCGCCCGCAGGCGGAGCGGCCCCCCTGCCTGGCCGGCGTATGCCGTCTGGATGGCGGCCCGCCCGCGGATGGGCGCACGCCCGCCCTGCAGAACGAAGCCATCCTCCGCGAAGAGCGCGGCCACGCCCGCTGCGTCGCCGCGCCGCCAGGCGGATTCGTAGTCGCGAAGCACCCGATCCAGCTCCGGCGACAGTTCCACCGTGGGGTGCTCGGCAGGGGGCGCCGGCGCGGCCTGCGCGTGCGACTCACCGGCGAGGCCGATCACGAGGAGCGACGTCAGAACGGCTGCGAGGCGCATGGGCATGGTGGGTCAAAGGTGAGCCTCTAAGGAATCAAGGGCCAGGTGCGGAGCCGGCGCGCAAGCGTCCTGCTGCACAATAGCCGAGGCTTGGCGTCGGCGGCAACACTTGGTGCGGCGGCGTGGCCCAGTGTGCGCCAGACCCAGCCAGCGGTTCCAAAGGTGGCTACGCTCCCGGATAGCGACGGTGCTCGGGCGGCTGCCTGCGCGGTACGTCGACCCCGTAGGCGCGCTCACTCCCTGGCCTGATCAGGAGCCAGCTGAGGAGTGTGCCCGGAAACCCGAAGATGAAGGAGATGATTCGCCACCCCGCGCTGCGGCTGTTCTGCGCGCGCATGCCGGCGTAGCTGAAGTTTGCGAGAACCCAAACGCTGGAAACGCCCGTGTCACGCGCAGTTTCCGCAGACGACGATATCGCCTGCGCGAAAGTGACGCTTGGTGACGACAGGAGAACCAGCAGAGCCGGAACGAGGCCGCAGAATCTGGTCTTCAAATGTCCTGCGCCATCTGCTCGACGGTGAGCGGCAACGTGAGAGGTGTCGAAGGAGAGGCAGCGGAACGCGGACGAGTGCGCCTCGAGCTGGGGTGACCAGCCGCGGCCGTGCACGCCGACCCCGTGGATGAAGGGTACGGGCGGACCCTCGCCCACCACTTCGTAGGCGAGCGGGCACGCGCCGTTATCGAGGCTTTGTGCGCTCACTGGAGAAAACCTGGTCCGGCCCGGACGCCTCCTGCGACTTCACGTCACTGGAAGGTCGAAAACAGGTCGTGCGCCGGAAACGATGTGACGCCCGCAAGCGCAGTCCAGAGCGCCGCCTCCAGCGCGGGCTCTGAGTTGGGCGTCAGGGAGCGGGCGTTGAACAGTCCGACCATCGAGAAGTTGTCATGCGAGCGCACGAGCATGGCCGTCGTGCCGGGCAGCGATCCCCCGTGCCACCAGTTCGCGTCGCCCTGGGTTGGGCGGACGAACCATCCCAATCCGTAAAAGCACGCGCCACTGGCACATACCGTGGGGCCGGTGCTGGTCATCTCCGCGACGAGCCCGGGGGGGAGGATGTCCGGACGACTGGCGCGGCCGTCCACGCCGCCCAGGAACCGCAGGAGATCGACGGTCGATGAAACCCAGGCGCCACTTGCATCCGACACTTCGAGGTGAAAGCCGCCATAGTTCATGGGCACCGCGCCTTCGCCCGGGAACACGGATGGCACCAGCGGCGCGGTCATGCCCAGGCCGGGGTCCAGCGGCGAATAGTACTTCACCTCCTCCGGGTGCGCGTCGCCCATGCGCGACCTGCCCTGCCGCGTGCGATTGGCGCCTATGGGCTGCAGCACGCGTGTGCGCACGTACTCCTCGTACCGCATGCCGCTCACGCGCTCGATTACGCGGCCGAGGATGATATACCCAAAGTTCGAGTAGGCGAACTTTTCCCCCGGGTTGAAGTCCAGCGGCATTCCCTTCATGTACCGGATGAGTGTTTCACCGGACGCCGGCGCGGGCGCGTTGACCGCGGCCGCGGCGATCACCGGGCGATCGATGGGATCGAATCCGCCGTTCGGCTTGGTACGATCCCAGCCCCCGGCGTGGTTGAGCAGGTGCCGGATGGTGATCTGCTCCCACCGGGGATCGACGGTCGCCCCCGGCGCGGGGGCGAGGTGCGCGATGAACGGCGCCACGCGGTCGTCGAGCCCGAGCTTGCCTTCTTCCACCAGCTTCATGACAGCGGCGGCGGTGATCGGCTTGGACACGCTCGCGATCCGGAACAGCGCTTGGGGCTGCACCAGCGTCTTGCTCTCGACATCCGCGTACCCGAACCCTCGCGCATAGATCAGCTTGCCGTCGCGCATGACGGCGACTGCGCCACCCGGAATCGCGAACTTCCGCATGAAATCGCTGATCGTCTTATCGTACGACTCCATTCCCGGCACCGCGGCACCGCTGATCGGAATCTCCGCGGGCGTGACCGGAGGAGAGACAGGGGGCGGCTTCTCGTCGCATGCGACGAACGACGCAGCCACCAACAGCCCGGCCAGCAACGCTCTTGCGCGTTTCATGAGTACTTTCCGATTGCGGTTGCGCGTGCGGAGTCCGCCTGATGAATGACGAACCCGGCACGATCGGACACACGCAGGGGTTCTGGTCAAGCAGCTCGCGGCTGCCAGACCCCGCCGAACGACACAAGGGTCATGAGTGCCGCGCCGGCGCGCAAGACTTTCCTTCGCAAACCAAGCAAGGCCCCACACCCGCTGCAGCCGAGTGTCAGGCAGACCGAAGGCGGGAAGAACGCGTGGGCCTGCAGGTTCGTCACGCCGTCCGCCCCCAGCTTTCCGCGCACGGCCAGGATGCCGTTGGGGAGCTGGGGCCGAAGGCCACGTCCAGCCCCCGTCTCGTCCTCCAGCCCCACGAACACGAAGCCCTCGCCCGTGCCCCGCCGCTGATGAACGATCACCACCCCCCAGCCGTGACGCGCTCGCTGTAACCCTGATAGGGGTGCACAAGCATACCCCTGCCAAGGTGGGAGCATTAGTAACCGAATATTACATCCATCTATTCCCGCCACAGGTGGACACTGCGCTACGCCTGTGGCCGCTTTGCAGCGCGGGGTTACGCATCCAATGTGGACGCCGTTACCTTCGCCGCATGCCGAAGCCACGCGTCTACATCGAAACGACGATCCCCAGCTTCTACTACGACCCGCGCCTCGATCCCGAGATCGTGGAGCGGCGTCACTGGACACGCCTGTGGTGGGATCAGGCGGTGGACCGCTACGAACTCGTCACGAGCGAGGTCGTACTGCGTGAACTCGCGGCCGGCACCACCAACATCGCCCTCCTGCGAATCGCGCTCGTGGCGCCTCTCCTGCGCCTGGAATTCGAGCCCGTCGTGGGGGAGGTCGTGGGCGAATACCTGAAGCACAAGCTCATGCCCGCGGTTCCCCCGTACGATGCATGGCACCTGGCCCTTGCCTCATTCCATTGTTGCGATTTCATTGTAACGTGGAACTGCAGGCACTTGGCGAACCCCAATAAGGCGCCTCACGTGGCGCGCATCAACGCGTCGCTGGGATTGTACGTGCCGAGGCTGGCGACGCCGCGGGACCTGCTTGGGAGGAAAGATGAGTGAGCCACCCCTCAGCGCGGCCGATGAGGCCATCGAAGAAATCCGTGAAACCCGCCGCAGGTTGTGGGAGCAGTTCGGGAACGATCCCGCCCGTTTCACGGCTCGCATGCAGGAATTCCATGCCGAATCCGTGAAACAGGGGCACCGGGAGATCAAGCTGCCTGAGGGTGAAGCCGCCCGGATCGCTGCCGCTTGCGAGGCCTTGCGGAGAAAACGAGCGGCCGCGGAGCATTGATCGACGCCGCTCGCTCAATGTTAGTCGTGTGAGCGGACGATCTCGCGGGCGTCGTCCAGCGTGAGGGGGAAGAACGTCTCGGCCTTCAGGTTCGTCACGCCGTCCTCCTTGCCCAACTTTCTCCGCACCGCCAGGGGCCGGTGCGCAAGCCTCTCGTGCGCCCGAAAGCATGCAAGGCCCCGCATCCCCTGCAGCCGATTGTTAGGCCGCACGGCGGGACGAGTTATGTGCCTTTATGGCTTACAGCAGCCTCACAAGACGGGCCGCCGGACGATGAGGCCGGCGGCCGATGTGTTCACCCGTGAACATGTCGGCCATAC
>NZ_DATBNB010000328.1 GCF_036554565.1 Longimicrobium sp.
GCTGTCGCCCTATGACCTGAGCCGCGGCCGCATTACCTACCGCTTCAAGTAGCCGCTCCCTCCGACGCCGTCCCTCTCCCCCGGCGGCGCCCGCTCCCAATCTGCGATGAAGGCCGTCCGCGCGGACGGCCACGCCATCGCGCACCTGCTCAGTCCAGCAGCGCCAGCACGTCCGCTTGCGTGTGCAGGAACGCGTCCGGGCCCGAGTGTTCCAGCGCCTCCCGCGGAAAGGGGCCCCACAGCGCGGCGGCCGTGCGCGTGCCCGCCGCCCGACCCGCCGCCACGTCGTGCGGCGAGTCGCCCACGAACAGCGCCTCCTCTGCATCCACGCCCAGCCGCTCCAGCGCCGCCAGCACCGGCTCCGGGTGCGGCTTGGGATGCGTGACGTCCTCGGGGGTGATGATGGCGTCGAAGTGCGACGCCAGGCCGCACAGCTCCATTCCGCGCATGGCCGCGCGGCGGTGCTTGCTGGTGACGATAGCCAACAAGTACCCGCGCCGGTCCAGCTCCGCGACGACCTCGACCGCGCCGGGAAAGGGCCTCAGCATCTGGTCGTGCAAGCCGTCCTGGAACGTGCGATAGGTGTCGAGCATCGCCGCGGCCTCGTCGTCGCTGCGGGCGAAGCGGCGGAGCTGCGAATCCAGCGTCATCCCAAACCCGCTCAGCCAGTCGTCGTCCGGCGGGCATTCGCCCAGGTGGGTGGCCATCGTATGGCGATAGCACCGCATGATCAGCTCGGTGCTGTCCGCCAGTGTCCCATCGAAGTCGTACAGCACAGCCCGGATCGGGCGAGAGGTTCTGAGGGTCAAGCGAAGCTCATCAGTCAGTTTCGGGGTTGGCGCCAAGACTCGTCACGGGCCGTTCTTCCACCGGACGCCCATGAAGACCTCGATGTCGTCGAGGGCATCCTCCGCAAATCCACCTACCTCCGGGTCGGACAGCAGGGCCTTGAGCGCGGGCACGACCGAGTCGACGTCGAGATCGCGCGAGAGGCGGGCGACATGCCCCAGCGAGGTCGCGGCGTTTCGTCGTACCCACACATCATCGTGGGTCAGGTGCCGGAGCGCGTGCTGCTCCGCGACGCGCCAGTCTGGTCCATGAAGCGCCAGCCGCAGGAGGGCGCGGCCGATTGCGCGCCCATCGCCCGACGCGAATGCGGCGTCGGCGGCCGATTGCGATATGGGCGCGAGTTCCTCGTAGATCATCCCGCCTTCGCTCACGGCATCCTCCGTTCTCCATCGCGCTGATCGACCCCGAGCGCCATCAGGATCGCGGGCGCCACATCGGTGATCGACCGTACCGCGGCGAACGCCTCGCGCCCGGCGCCGATGGCGAGCACGGGGACGGGATTCAGCGTGTGCCCGGCGCGCGTGTCTTCCAGGTTGCCGTGGTCGCTGCTGATCACCAGCAGGGCGTCATCGGGCAGCGCGTCCGCGAGCGCGGCGAGGAAGGCGTCCACCCGCTCCACCGCGGCGACCGCAGCGGCGAGGTCGCCTCGATGACCCGTGTAGTCCGTGTCGTAGTGCGCGAACAGCGTCACATCCGCTTCCGACGCCAGCCGCGCGAGGGTGCGGCCGGCTTCCTCCGGCGTTGCCTGGGGAAAGTCGTCGCCCAGGCGCTCGCGCCACCGATCGTTGGTGATGGACGACGCCACGGCGCGCCCCTCCGCCAGCTCGGTGGGCCCGCGGGTGAGCGCGCCCACGGACTCCGCGACCAGCGGCGGCGCGGCGGGCCGGCGGAAGATGCGCGGGTCGCCTCCGCCCAGCGGGTACGCGTTGGCGAAGCTCACCGTCAGCCCCGCGGTCTGCGCGCGGCGGAGCAGGTTCTGCTCGGCGAGCATGGGCCGCAGGTCCGTGGGCACCCACGGTCCGAAGTGGCGCCCGTACTCAGCGGCGGCGTTACGCCCCGTCAGGAGCGCCGTCTGCCCCGTTCCGCTCTGCGGCAGTCCTTCGACGCCCATCGAAGCATCTGCCGCGACCAGCACGGCCCGTTCGCTGACGATCCGGCCGTCACCATCCAGCTGCTCGGCGATGGGGCGGCGTCCGTCCAGGAGCCGCTCCATCCCTGGCAGATCGGCCGCGGCGAACGGGTTGTACGCCGCGTCGCCCGGGCCGATGCCTACGCCGTCCAGAAAGACCAGCATGGCGCGGCGGGGGATGGTCACGTGCGTTCGATTCGGGTGCGTGGACCGGCTTCGGATCGGGCGGCGGAATGTAGGGCGGGGGCGGGATGCGGGGTAGGGCGCTCGGCGGGGGCCGATGGTCGGACGCTGGGGCCTTGGCTCCTCGAGTGGGCAGGATCATTCCGGGGCCCGGGCTCCGTCGGGCGAATGAATTCGCTGCAACAACCACACGAAGTCCGCCTGCGCGGACTGGCTTACCCAAGCGCGAGTTCGGCCATGTGGCGCGACCGGACCAGAGTGCAGTTCTCCCCCTCTCCCGCTTGCGGGAGAAGGGGCCGGGGGGAGAGGGCAGCCCGGGGACTGCACGGCCCTCTCCGAAGCGCACCAACCTGCTTTTTTCGAGCGCCACGGTAACCGTCGGGCGAATGGATTCGCTGCAACGACCACACGAAGTCCGCCTGCGCGGACTGGCTTGCTTCCGTGTGGAGAGGACCGTGTGGCGCGACCGTGGTGTGTGGCGGATCCCTCGGTCGCTGCGGAGTTCGGTCTGGCGGCGGGTTGTACGTGGCCGCTCCGTCGGGATGACAAAAGCCCGGCTCCGCAATCGCGGGCCGGGCTCGTTTTACCATCTCACGGTTCTTATCGTGGCGACCGTCGTCCGGCAGTCAGGTCGGGATGCGCAGGCGCTGGCCGGGGCGGATGCCGTTCCGGCGGCCCAGGCCGTTGGCGGCCTGCAGGCGCTTGACCGTGGTGTCGTAGCGCCGGGCGATGGTCCACAGGCTCTCGCCGTTGCGCACCGTGTGGCGGCGGACGGCCGCAAGCCTGCGCTGCTCCGCCTGCCGGCGCTCCGCCACCTTCCGCTGCTCTGCGTTGCGCTCCACCTCGGCGCGGGCCAGGGCCACGCGCTGCACCGTGGCGAAGTTGGCGGCGTACTGGTCGCCGCGGCCGCGGGGAATGCGCACGGCGTACGGCTTCCTGCCCGGAGGCGTCATCGCCCGCACCAGGTGCGGGTTCATCCGCTTCAGCTCCGCCTCGCCCACGCCTACCGCCTCCGCCACCGTGGCCAGCTTCGTGGCCGCGGGAACCTCCACCTCGTCCCACTCCAGCGGCAGCCAGCGCTTCACCCCATCCAGCCCGTACTTCCCGGGCTCCTTGCCGATCAGCGCGGCGGCCACCATCAGCGGCACGTACTCGCGCGTTTCGCGCGGCAGGCGGGCGCGGATGCGCCAGAAATCGGCGTCCTTGCCCCGCTGGCTCCCCGTCGTGGCCTTCATCACCCGCGCCACGCGGCCCTCGCCGGTGTTGTACGCCGCCGCCGCCAGGTACCACGACCCGAACTGCCCGTGAAGGTCCGTCAGGTAGCGCAGCGCCGCATCCGTCGACTTTTCCGGGTGCTTGCGCTCGTCCACGTACGAATCGACGCGAAGGCCGTAGCGCTCGCCGGTGTCCTCGATGAACTGCCACAGCCCCACGGCCTGCGCGTGCGAGCGCGCGGTGGGGTTGAAGCCCGACTCGATCATCGAAAGGTACAGCAGGTCCTCGGGCATGCCGCGCTCGCGCAGCTTGGCGCGGATCATCCCCTCGTACCGGCCGGAACGCTTGAGGTACAGCGCGTAGGCGTCCTGCTGGCTGCCGGTGGTGAAGATGCGCACGAACTTCTGCACCGGTTCGTTGCGCACCACCGGGATGTCCCACGAAACCTCCGAAACCGCCGCGGCGGCCTCGCTGACGATGCCTCGGGCGGCCACGGAGCTTGCAGGCGCATTCGTGTCGTCGGCCCCCGCGGCTGCTGCGCCAAGCACACAACCGATGAGCACGGCAACGGGCAATGCGGACCTGATCTCCATGCGACCTCCTATGGCTGCGCGTGTACGGCGGAAACTGCTGCGGTGCGCGGTGCGCGAGAGAGGGGCGGGCCTGGGAGCCCGCCGCCGGATGCGGGAAACGGCTTGGTCGCCGTTCCGCATCTAACTTACACGCGCATATGGGTT
>NZ_DATBNB010000329.1 GCF_036554565.1 Longimicrobium sp.
TGACGAACGCCGCGGGGTGAAAGCGCCGCTCGTCGGGCACGGGGTCGGGAAGGCGGTACTGCACCCCGGCCTTGACGAACATGACCTCTGGCCCGTCGATCTGGTAGCCGAACTCAAGGCTGTCGCGCCCGGTGAAGCGAACCTCGTCCTCGCTCGCGGCGCTGTAGCCCACGGCGGCTACGACACTCAGCGGGCCCCGGACCTGGGCCTCGCCGGTAAGGCCGAGCGCCCAGCCGCCGCCGCGCGCCTCGGCGACCTCGAACTGCTCTTCGGCGGCGGTGGCGAAGACGTGGCCGCCGCCGGTGCCATACGGAATGCGGAAGCCGAGCCACGGGGTGATGGCGAACCTGGTGACGGGCACCAGGTTGGTGGGCGGCTGGGCTTCGAAGCCGCCGGTCTGGGCGCCGGCTGCCGCGGGGAGCGCGAGCAGGCCGGCGAGGGCGAGCACACCGAATCTCATCAGGTTTTCCTCCTGGGGGGTCCCGAAGAATGGGATGGAAGGCTTCTTCGGGAGGGGGAAGTTTCGGGTGATTACGCCCAAAATAGTGCGAGCCCACGTGTTGCGGAATAGTAGCGCGCCGATTGGGACGCGGACGCGCCTTTTCCTGCGCACGGCAAACCGGGCCGGGAGGGGGAGAAACTTCAGAATCGGGTGCGTCCGGGCAGGCGCGGTGCGTCGGCGGGCACCCCCCATCCCCAGCCCTTCCCCCGCAAATGGCGCGGGGGAAGGGAGCCAGTGTGGTGCGTCACGCATAAGTCCTTGCGTCCCCATACCTTGTCATCCTGAGGCCCAGGCGCACCAAACTCGCCCGCAGCATACGCTACGCGGGCCGAAGGATCTAGCAGCGGACAGTACCAGGCCGGGCGCGGCAGCGGTCACTGTAGCCGAGGCCTCGGTGGCCGTGGGGCCCTCACCCGGCCGCGCTGACACGCGTGTCACCCTCTCCCACAAACAGCGTGGGAGAGGGGGTACACTTCGGGGAATTCGGTGGGAAGGCGAGCATGGAGGCCCCGCCCTCGTGCGGCGGTTGAAACCGCGGCTGGAACGTCACGAAGTCCGCCTGCGCGGACTGCATGCGCAGTCGAGTGCGCGAAGTCTGCAGAGGCGCAGTTCAGGTCTCCCCCTCCCCTGCGCAGCGGGGGACGGGGGCCGGGGGGAGGGGGCTGCCAAGGGCATGCGCCGGGTTCCCCGAAGCGCACCGTTCCTCGCCCGCCGTCCCAGCCGGGTGCGCCTATCCGATCGCAGCGCACACGAATTCTCCCCTCTCCGCATGCGCAGCGTGCGGGGAGGGGCCGGGGGAGGGGCCACCCGCGGCATGCGCGGCCGCCAATCGAACCCCGATCGAAGTTCCTGCCTGAATCCAGCTCCTCACCGCACCCGCAGCCGCTCCAGGTCCGCTGCGGTCACGATTGTCGGCTCCCGCGGGAGCCGCGCAACCTCAAAGCGTGGTACCAAGCCCCGGGCGGAGATGCGCTCGCCTGGCTCCACGAGGCCGCAGGTGGAAGCGAGCCAGCCGATGACCGCATCGGGAGGCACCCCCGCGTCCCGCAGCTCACCGAGCGACACGGCGCCGTGTCGCTTCGCCAGCCGCTCGCCGTCTTCCCCCAGCATCAGCGGAACGTGCAGGAAGTCGGGGATCGGAAGATCGAGCGCGCGGTAGAGCAGGATCTGCCGCGCCGTGGACGACAGGAGGTCCGCACCGCGCACGACGTGGGTGATGCCCATCGCCCCATCGTCCACCACGACGGCCACCTGATAGCCCGCCACGCCATCCTTTCGCCGCACGACGAAATCGCCCTCCGCGGCGGGATCGAAGGCGCAGCGCCCCATCAGCAGGTCGTCGAACTCCACCACTCCCGGGTCGGCGCGCATCCGCAGGGCGAAGAGCGATCGGCCGTGCGTGGTCAGCGAGGGGACGGTGGGATCGACGAGGCGCGGACGGCAGGTGCCGGAGTAGCGCGGCCCCTCTTCGCCCACGTGCGGCGCGCTGGCCGCCGCGGCGATGTCGCGCCGCGAGCAGGAGCACTCGAACAGCAGCCCCAGCTCGGCCAGGCGGCGGAGCGCGGCCTCGTAGCGCTCCTGCCGCTGCGACTGGATGTACGGCGCATGCGGCCCGCCGACGTCGGGTCCCTCCTCCCAATCCAGCCCCAGCCAGCGCAGCTCGTCCAGCTGCCGCTCCATGAACCCGGGCCGCACGCGTCCGAAGTCCAGGTCTTCCACGCGCATTACGAAGGCGCCGCCGGTGGCGCGGGCATGAAGCCACGCGATCAGCGCCGTCCGCGCATTGCCGACGTGCAGCGCGCCGGTCGGGCTGGGGGCAAATCGTCCGCGGGTCATGCGGGGACTGTGCTGAGTGAATGCGGAATAGGAAATGGGGCACGTGTCAGCGC
>NZ_DATBNB010000330.1 GCF_036554565.1 Longimicrobium sp.
CGGTACTCCTCCAGCCACATCAGCGCGTTGTCGCAGATGAAGGAGCGAACCTCCCCTCGCCCGTAGTCCGGCCGGTTCTTTTCTCCCCAGGGGGTGTGGGCCCGCCAGTCGTTGTAGAAGTAGATGCCCCCCATCTCCCCGCCGTTCCAGTGCTCGAACCACCCGTCGAATTGCCAGATCGACAGGTCGTTGGGGCCGAAGTGGTTGTACACGACGTCCAGCCACACGGCCAAGCCGTGCTCGTGCGCCCGGTCCACGAACCGCTTCAGGGCATGCGGCCCGCCGTAGTAGCTCTCCACCGCGAAGATGTGGGCCGGATTGTAGCCCCACGAGTGGTCGCCGGGGAACTCCCCGGTGGGCAGCAGCAGGAGGGTGTTTACGCCAAGCTCCTTCAGGTAGCGGATGTTCTCGTCGGAGAGCACGTCGGCAAAGAGATCGGACCCGTCCACCGGCGCGTCGGGAAAGGTCGCGAGGTGCATCTGGTAGACCACCACCTCGTCCCAGGGCGGTGCCTGGAAGTTCTCGACCCGCCATGCGAAGCCGGGATCCACGACGATGGCGTTGCCGACGGAGTTGGTCACCTGCCGGGCGCGGGGGTCGATCCGCCACAGCGTGCCGTTGATCACGTACTTGTACTGGTGGCCGTCCCGCGCCCCCGGAACGTCGGCCGACCAGTTGCCGTTGCCTTCCGGCGCAAGCGGCGACGCGGAGGCATCCCAGCCGTTGAAGTCACCGGCCACCGCAACCTGGTTCGCGTTGGGCGCCCAGACGCGGAAGGTGGTGCCCTGGCCAGCCCCTTCCGAATAGGGAATCGCTCCCATCCCCGGACGATTGGATGCGCTGCTCATGTCGGAATCTTCTCCTGGCCAGGTGGGAGGGTGCCGGCGGCGGGCGGGACCGGCGACGACCCTGGACGGTTTTCCCCAACGGGATTCGAGCGCGGGCAAGGAGCTCGACACCGGCTAGCCGATGCTCATGGGGACCCTCTCAGGCGTGAGCAGGGCCCCAGGCGCGGACGGGCGCCGCGCCGCCCCGCCCCCGCTTCACGGGGCCGTCACGACGAACTCCTCGCCCTCGTCGTCGTGCACGAGCGTTTCGCCGCCGATCCGGTAGTGCACCGTGAAGCGCACCTCCGCCCCGTGCGGCACGGGCATGCTCAGCAGGTTCCAGAGCTTCTGCCCCTCGCGGTCGAACTTTCCCGAAAAGGCCAGCTCCTGCCGGTCGCGCCGCATCTCCTCGCCGTCCAGCACCACGGCGTACTCGATGGCCAGCCCCTCGGCCTCCGGGGGCGAGGTGAGCGTGAGCGTCAACGCGCCGTAGGGATTGGCGCGCCGCGGCAGCGGCACCGAGGCGGAAGGCGCGGGCGTGAGACCGGCTGGGGGCGCGGGCGGGGGCCCGAAGCCGGCCGCCGGCGCGGGCATCGCCTCCGCCGTGGACAGCTCGCCCGTCTCGGGCGGTGTGTCCCCCGCGGGGGGCGCGGCCGCCGCGGGGGGCTCCACGCCGGTGTAGCCGGGGGTGAAGGGCAGCGGTACTCCGCCGTGCATCTTCAGTTCCGTGAAGTTGATGTGCGCCATCGGGCGTTCTCCCGTTCGAAGGTGGCTTCAGTCGTAGCCGCCGAACATCAGCAGCGTCATCGGCTCGGTGCCGATGTTCATCAGCGCGTGCAGCTCGCCGGGCTTGAGGAGGGTGAAGTGGCCGGGACGAAGCGTGCGGATCTCGAAGCAGCGCTCGCGCGCGGGCGACTTTTCCCAGTCCCCCATCACCATCAGCCCGTCGCCCTGCATCAGGAAGAAGATCTCCTGGTTGTCGCGGTGGCGGTGGATGCCGATCCCGCACTCGGGCTGCAGGATGTGCAGATCCACGTAATCCACCGCAAGGAACGCCTCCCGGTCGCGCGTGTGCTCCTTGCTGCCGTACGCGTCGAACATGAAGGGCTGCAGCTCGCGCCCCAGCTCGCGCGAGTCCTTGAAGCGGAAGTAGTTGGAGAGCAGGTTGCGGTAGTGCAGAAAGCCCACG
>NZ_DATBNB010000331.1 GCF_036554565.1 Longimicrobium sp.
CGCAATCGAATTCTCCTCTCCCCCATGGGGTTTATGGGGGAGAGGCCGGGAGAGGGGGGCGGCTAACGGCATGCACCAGTCTCAGCCGAAGCGCGATTCAGGTCTCCCCGGCCGGGGGTCGGGGGGAAGGGGGCTCGCGCAGCATGCGATGGCACCCCGTCGAACCCCGGACGAGGTCCTCCTCTCTCCCGCAGTTTTCCCCACCCGCTGGACACGGCCGCTCCAAGGTGAAACTTTGTCGCGGGGCGTCGCGTATCCGGTCAGGTGAATCGAATGATGATGATCCCGTTTTCCGTACTCCTGACCATCCTGGTCGCCGGCCTGGTGGCCCGCTGGGTCGTGTCGGCCTGGCGCGGCGGCGACGGACACGAGCTGGCGGGCCGCGACGAGCAGATCCGCCGGCTCCGCGAGGAGATGGACACCCTGCAGTCCGAGGTGCGGCGCCTGAGCGAGGAGCAGTCGTTCATGGTGCGCCTGCTGTCCAAGGGCGAGGGCCCATCCGCCGGCCAGCTTCCGCCGCCCGCGAACGAACCCCAATCGGAGAGCCCCTGATGGTGACCCGCGAGGACGTGGTGAACTTCCTGAACCGCATGGAAATGGGGTACGAGGAAGTAGACGATGGCATGTGGCTGGCCTACCCCGGCGAGCCCGATGGAGGCGCCCCGCTGGTGATCAGCCATGCGCCGCCGCTGCTGGTGTTTCGCCTGAAGGTGCTCGACGCGCCGCGCGACGGGCAGAAGTGCGCCGAACTGTATCGCCAGCTCCTGGTGGCCAACGCCACGGACCTGGTGCACGCCGCGTACGGCCTGGAGGACGATGACGTGATCCTCACCGAGTCGATGGAGCTGGAAAACCTGGACTTCAACGAGTTCCAGGCTACCGTCGACTCGTTCCAGATGGCGATCGCGACACACCTGGAGTCGCTGTCCACGTACCGCGACTGCTGACGGCTTTCTTTTCGCTGACCAACACGTCCGGCGCACGCCCGGCCCCGCACGGCCCGGCGCACCCAAAGGACCCAGAACGGCTAGGACGATGGGGATCTTCACGAAGCTCAAGATGCTGGTCCGGTCGAACCTGAACGACCTGATCGCCCAGGCGGAGAACCCGGAGAAGATGCTCGAGCAGGTCATCATCGACATGCGCGAGCAGCAGACCCGGGCCAAGCAGGAGGTGGCGCTCGCCATCGCCGAAGAGCGCAAGCTCAAGTCGCAGGTAGATGCCGAGGCCCGCCAGGCGCAGGAGTGGGAGCGCCGCGCCATGCTGGCCGTTCAGCAGGGGGGCGACGACCTGGCCCGCCAGGCGCTGATGCGGCAGCAGGAGTACGCGCAGCGCGCCCAAAGCATGCACGAAACCTGGCAGCGGCAGGTGGCCGACACCGAAAAGGTGAAGGACGCGCTGCGGCAGCTGCAGGTGAAGATCGAGGAGGCGCAGCGCAAGAAGAACCTGCTGATCGCCAAGCAGAAGCGCGCGCAGGCGCAGCGCCGCATCCACGAGACCATGGCCGGCCTGTCCGACACGTCGGCGTTCGAGACGTTCGAGCGGATGGCGCAGAAGATCGAGCACAACGAGCGCCTGGCCCTGGCCGCCGCCGAGGTGTCGGAGGAGCTCTCGGGAGACCCGCTGGAGCGGCAGTTCCGCGCGCTGGAGGCCGGCGGCAGCGCCGACGTGGAGTACCGGCTGCTGGAGTTGAAGGCCAAGGCCGGGCTGGGGCTTCCCCCGGGTGCCGGGCAGCAGGCCCTGCCGCAGGGGTCCGGCGCCCCTCGCCTGGGCGCCGGCCAGCCCGCCGCGCAGCCGCAGGACCTGTCGGTGCACGATGCCGAGCTGGTGGACGACGACGCGGGCGCGCACACGGCGGCCGAGCGCACCGCCTACGCGCCGCCGCCTCCCGGGGACGCGACCCAGGCGCACGGCGGCGGCAACCTGGCCGACGCCGACCTGGCCGCCCGCATCGACGCCCTCAACCGCGGCTGAGCGGGACGGAATCTGGATGCGAGTGGGCGTCACCCCTTGGCACCCGGCTCGTTCGTCTGATACCTTGCGCGGGACCGGCATCACGCCGGTCCCGCGCTTCGTTCGTACCGAAACTCCATGAGCTCCGCCGACCGACAGCAGAACGCTCCCCGGCCTTCGCCCTTTGCCGTGCTCACGGCGGCAGTGGCGGCGGTGCTGCTGCTGCTCTTCGTGTACAGCGTCGCGCAGGTGCTGCTGCTGTTCTTCGTGGCGGCGCTGTTCGCCCTCTATCTGGGCTCCATCATCGGCTTCCTGGAGGAGCGCGCGCGGCTGCCCCGGGCCGCGGGACTCCTCGTCGCCCTGGCGCTCACGGGGCTGTGGGCGTTCGCCGTGGGTTGGCTGGTGCTGCCGCCGGTGGCCCGGCAGACGCAGGCGCTGATCACCGCGCTCCCCGGGCAGATCCAGGTGTGGACGGGCAGCCTGCGCGAGCTGGTGGAGCGGTATCCCCTGCTCGCGGCCGTGCTGCCCCCCGAACGGCTGAACGCGCAGCTATCCACCGTTGCCGACAACGCGGGACGCTTTGCGGCGGGCATCTTTCCCGTCGTGTTCGACACGCTGCACTTCCTCATCAACCTGGTCAGCGTGATGGTGATGGGGATCTACATGGCGCTGCGCCCCGAGCTGTACCGCGAGGGCGTGGTGCTGCTCGCGCCGCCGGTGCACCGCGAACTGGTGCGCGACATCCTGGCGGACCTGGGCAAGTCGCTGCGCGCGTGGATCGGCGGGCAGTTCCTGGCCATGGTGTTCCTTGGCGTGCTCACCTGGATCGGGCTGGAGCTGCTGAACGTGCCATTCGCCCTGGCGTTCGGCGTGTTCACGGGCGTGGTGGTGATGGTGCCGTTCTTCGGCAGCCTGGTGTCGACGCTGCTCCCCGCCCTCTTCGTCCTGGGGATGGGGGGCGCGGTGCAGGCGTGGCTGGTGGTGCTGCTGGGCGTGGTGGTGCACCTGATCGAAGCCAACTTCGTGCACCCGCTGATCATGGAGCGGCGCGTGCACCTGCCGCCCGTGCTCACCATCCTGAGCGTGCTGATCATGGCGGAGCTGCTGGGGCCCATCGGCCTGCTGGTGGCGGTGCCGGTGCTGGCTTCGCTGATGGTGATCATCCGCCGGATCTACGTGCACCGGCTGCTGGAGGGAAAGGGCTTCCGCCGCTTCGTTCGCGACGCCCCCGCCGAGGTCCGCGTCCCCGAATCGGCCATGAGGCTGGATGGAGAGTCGGTGAGCATTCCGGCGATGCTCGAGCAGGCCGGTTCGGCGCCACGATAGTACGTGAGTGCGGAAGTGCGTGAGTGCGGAACCGATCGCCTCGCGCATCACCGCTCACGCACGGCCGGATCCAAACGCACTCACGCACTAACGCACTTCCCCGATGAATCACGACCTGACGACGTATCGCTACCTGGTGGTGGCCGAGGGGCAGTTCGGGCCGCTGACCAGCAAGACGGCCAACAGCGCCGTCCGCTTTCTTCCCGACCGGGTGCTGGGCGTGATGGACTCGCGCCTGGCCGGCAAGACGGTGCAGGACGTCCTTGGATTCGGGGGCGGCATTCCGGTCGTCGGAACGCTGGACGAGGGGCTGGCGCTGGGTCCCACCGCCCTGCTCATCGGCATTGCGCCGCAGGGGGGCGCGCTTCCGCCCGAGTGGCGCCCGATGCTGCGGCAGGCCATCGCCGCCGGGCTGCCCATCGTCGCCGGGCTTCACTCGCACATTGCCGACGACCCGGAGCTCGCAACCCTCGCGGCTGAGCGCGGCGTGCCCATCCACGACCTGCGCAAGCCGCCGACGGACCTGCCCGTAAGCAGCGGGCGCGCGCGGAACGTGGACGCGTACACCGTCCTCACCGTGGGCACGGACTGCAACATCGGCAAGATGACCGCCGGGCTGCACATCCGCGACGCGCTCACCCGTCGCGGGACCAGGGTGGGCTTCGCGGCCACGGGCCAGACGGGAATCCTCATCGAGGGATGGGGGATCGCGGTCGATGCCGTGGTCGCCGACTTCATCAGCGGCGCGGCGGAGCGGCTGGTGCTTCGGGCCGCCGAGGGGAACGACGTGGTGCTGGTGGAGGGCCAGGGCTCGCTGGTGCACCCGGGCTACTCGGGCGTCACCCTGGGACTGCTGCACGGGTCCATGCCCGACGGGATGATCCTGTGCCACCAGCCCACGCGCAGCTGCCCGTACGGCGGCGGCGGCGTGTACTCGTGGATGCCGCTGCCGACCGTGCCGGAGATGATCACCATATGCGAGAGCGCCATCGCGCCGCTGCGGCCCTCGAAGGTGATCGGAATCTCGCTGGTGACCTTCGACATGGATGAGGCCGCCGCACGAGACGCCATCGCGCGCACGGCGGACGAGACGGGGCTGCCGGTGACGGACCCGGTGCGCTTCGGCTCGGAGCCGCTGGCGGACGCCATCCTGGCCGCGGCCGCGCAGAAGCGCTCGGCTCTGCAGCCGGCCTGACGAGAAAACGAAAAGCCCCGCTGGATGGCGGGGCTTCTTCGATTTTCGGTGCGGCCGTTCAGGTCAGCAGCAGCAGGTCTGCTCGCAGCAGCAGTCCGCGCAGCAGTCGCCCTCACAGCAGCACTTGTCGCAGCAGCAGGTCTTGGGATCGGTCATGGCGTCTCGCTGGTTCACGTGGATGCAGCCACAACGGTAACCGCATGGCGCGCCGAGCACAAGCGCGCCGGGCTCACCACTGGATGGTGCCCTGTTTGCTGGTGTCTACCTCTTCGGCGTCGCCGCTCCGGAAGAGGAACTTCTCCGTCTGGTCGTACAGGAACGCCTTGGCCTCGGGGTCGCGCACGTTCAGGCCGTTGTGGTTGATGAGCATGGTCTGCTGCTTCAGCCACAGCGCCCAGCATTCCTGGCAGATGGAGGCGTGAATGCGCTTGCCCAGGTCGTTGTTGAACGGCGCGAACGGCATTCCCGCCCGGGTTTCTCCGCAGCGCGCGCAGGTGACGTCGGCCATCGAATCGGTCTGCTGTTCGTGTTGGTCAGGCGCGCCCGCCGGGCGCATCGCTCCTCCGAATGTAACCCGTGGCGCAAGGCGCGGTCCAATCCACATGCCCGATCCCATTCCCGCGCGGCTTTCCGACGAGGGCCGCACCGCCACCTGGAACCCGGCGATGACCTTTGCCTCGCACGTGCTGGTGCGCGTGCGCCTGCCGGACGGCCGCGTGGAGGACCGCCGCTCCATGAACAGTGGCCGCGCCCGCGTTCGCGGCGAAGAGATCATCGAAGCGATCCTCGCGCCGGACGCTTCGTGATTCAGGCCAGGGCGGCGCGCCACGTCAGACGGGCGGCCGCATCCACGTTTCAAGCGAATGCAGATCGGAATCAACCGGGATTCCAGGGTTTCTCCATGCCTCCCCATCCCCTCCGCTTCCCTGCGCTGGTCCTGCTCTGCTATCCCGTGTGGGAGCTGGCCGGCAACGCGTACTACGCGGTTTCCTGGGCCCAGCCATCTGCGCTCCTGGATGGGCTGATCCGGATGGTACTCGCCACGGTGATCGTCGTGGCGCTGCTCCGCGGGTGGAAGTGGGGCTACCCGGCGGCACTCGTCTTCAGTGCGGCGATTGCCGCCGTGATGCTGACGGTGTACGCAAGCGTGTGGGTCCTGGATGGCGACCCGCCGTGGCGCGGGGACACGCCGATGGCTTTCACGTACCAGATCTCGGGGCCGCTCATCGCCGGAGCCGCCTTCATCCTGCTGCTGCACAGGCGGCGGATTTCGGGCGTGTATCCCGACGCCCGGCTGCGCTCCCTGGCCAGACGGACGGGCGTTGCGTTCGCCGTGGAAGTAGTGCTGATGACCTCGATCGCGATCTGGGGGTTCGGCGGATGGCAAGCGGAGTGGTACCGGGACGTGCTCGCGGCGACGCAGGCGCCCGGCATCGCCCTCCTGACGGACATGGGACTGTGCTGTGGCTACTTCAATAGCCTGGTAATCTCGGATGTGTGGGGTCCGCACTGGAACGGCCTGACGCGGGTGGGAATCCCGATCCTCGTCGTGGCGAATACCGTGGGGCTGCTGGTCCTCGCGCGGCTCATTCAAGCTGGAGCGCGACTCGCGAGCCGATCGCTGAAACCTGCTTCGCAAAAAGTCGCGGCAGCTAGACTTCACTGATTGGTCTGGTGAGGAGCCTACTCAGATGATCACCTCGACGGCAGTCCGAAGTCGTCGTAGCCCAGGATCTCGTCGGCGGATCGCGTGTCACGGTCCGGCAGCGAAGCCACGAATGCCTGGAGGTCGGAGATGTCCGCGAGCAGGGTGTTGTGCTCTCGGTCGGGCCTGAGCCCGTCGGCTTCGGAATGGCTGATGGCGTCAGACATGGGCTCTCCCATCCAGGTACGTTCTCCGCCCGCACTCACGCGGGCCTTCCGCAGTAGGGGCAGGCGGGCGCGTCGGCGGCGATGGCGGCTCCGCAGCCCCGGCAGGGGATCGCGGCGGAGCGGGCGGGCGGCTTCGACGAGGCACGCGCGGGTAGCACGCGGGCCAGGCGCGTATACAGGTCGCGCGCGTTCGCGATGCCTCCCTCCGCCGGCCCGAACTCCACCTGCTGGGGCCATCCCGTGGCGGAGTCGGTCGCCAGCACCACGGTTCCCGTAGCCTCGGCCACCCACAGGTGCGTGGACCGGCTGACGTCCACCATCACCGCCGGCTTCGTGACGTCCGCAGGCACCAGGAACAGCTTCTCCCCCGAGGCCAGCAGCTCCACCACCTGCACGCCTTCCATCTCGGGAAGCCCGCCCCGGTACGTCACCACACCGACGAGCTTCGCCGACGCCGGGACGATGGCGCGCTGCCGGCGCAGCGCCTCGTCCTTCTGCCGCTGGATTTCCTGTTCGGCGCGTTCCTTCGCGCGCCACGCCTCCGCCTCGGCCTCACGCGCCCGCCTGTGCGACTTCAGCACCATCCAGTACCCGGCGCCCGCGACGACCGCAGAGACCACGAAATGCCCGCGCATCGCCAAGCTGGTGCCCGTCAGCATCCACATCCAGATCAGGGCGAAGATCAGGCACCCCTGCCCCGCCTGCAGATGGAAGCTTCCCAGGACGACGATGAAGAGCGCGGCGATCACGGCCATCCCGTACAGTCCCAGGACGGAGTTGTCGGTTGCGGGCTGTGCCTGGATCAACAGAAGCATGGTAACGGGAGGCGGGTGGATCTCCACGCAAGGAGATGCGCGCTGATCTGCGCGCCAGCATAACCTGGCGTTCCCCCGCCGGTCCGTCCAGCCACGCATGGAAGCCCGGACCTTGCGATGCCCCCGGCGGCGGGCGATTTTGCGGGTTCCAGGAAACGGAGAGAATGGACTACACGACCATCGACACCCCCGAGGCACTTCGCGAGCTGGCGCAGACGCTGCGCGCGGAGCCGCTGCTGGGCGTAGATACGGAAGCCGCGGGCTACCACCGCTACTTCGACCGGCTGAGCCTGCTGCAGGTTTCGTCGCGCACGCAGAACTGGCTGGTGGATCCCTTCGCCGTCGAAGACCTGTCGCCGCTGAAGGACGTGCTGGAAGATCCCTCGATCGAAAAGATCTTCCACGACGCCGACTACGACCTGCGCATCCTGGACCGCGACGCCGGGATGGGAATCTCGGGGCTGTTCGACACGCAGATCGCCGCCGCGTTCCTGGGCGAGCGCGCCCTGGGGCTGGGCACCATCGTCGAGAAGCACCTGGGGATCAAGCTTCCCAAGGAGTTCCAGCGCGCCGACTGGGCCGAGCGCCCGCTGTCGGAGGGGATGAAGCAGTACGCCGCCACCGACACGGCGCACCTTCCCGACCTGCGCGACCGCCTGAAGGCCGCGCTGGAGCAGATGGGCCGGCTGCACTGGGCCCAGGAGGAGTTCCTTCGCCGCGAGGGAACGCGCTGGACGGAGCCCGAAGACGGCAAGGAAGCGTTCATGCGCATCAAGGGCGCGCGCGACCTGGCGCCCCGCGGCCTGGCCATCCTTCGCGAGCTTCACGCGTGGCGCGAAGGCGTGGCGCGCGAGCGCGACCAGGCCACCTTCCGCATCCTGGGCAACCAGGCGCTGCTGGAGATGAGCGCCGCGCCCCCGGGAAGCATGCGCGACCTGCCGTCCGTCACCGGCATTTCCGAGGGGCTGGCACAGCGCCGCGGGCGCGACATCCTGGCCGCCGTGCAGCGCGGGCTCGACGTGCCGGAGGACCAGCTTCCGCGCTGGCCGCGGGGACAGCGGTTCGAGCGCGACCCGGAGCAGGAGGCCCGCTTCGAGGCCCTGCGCGACGCGCGCACCCGTCTGGCCGACCAGCTGAACCTAGACGCGGGCTTCCTGATCCCGCGCGCCACGCTCGAGGAAATCGCCCGGGCGCAGCCCCGCACCATCGACGAGCTGGCGCAGGTGCCCGGCGTGCGCACCTGGCAGGTAGAAGCGGTGGGCCAGGGCCTGCTGAAAGCCATCAACCGCGGCTGACGAAAACCTGGAGGATAGAACGGATGAGGAGCATCACCGACGATCATGGCCGCACCTGGGAAGCGGTCGCCCTGCCCACCAAGGTGGCGCACCTGCGCAACGGCGCGCTGCTGGCCTTTCGCCTGGCCGACGAGCCCGGCACGGAGCCCGTGACCGCGCCCATCGACTTCAACAGCATCGACGCGGCGCACCTGGCCATCGGCACGATGAGCGAGAAGGAACTCCGCCGGCGGCTGGAGTGGGCCAAGACGGCGGCGGGTATCGCCTGAACGGCTGAAGCCACGAGCGACAAGGAAATACAGGAGCAGCCCCCGGCGCCAGCGGCGCCGGGGGCTGTTTTCATTGTCCCCGGCAGCGGCCCCTTGACATAGGGAGTGGGGGTATCCATAATTGTACCCGTGGGGGGTAACCTGGAACGGACTTGCAGGGGAGGGGATGATGGAGAAGCTGACGCTGGAAATCGACGGGATGAGCTGCGGGCACTGCGTGGGAGCCGTCAGGCGCGCGCTGGAGGGGATGGACGGGGTGCAGGTGGAGAGCGTTCGCGTGGGCGAGGCGGAGGTGCGGTACGATCCGCGCACCGTCACCCTCGACGCGATTGCCTCCGCCATCGCGGACGAGGGCTATCAGCCGCGAGGTGTATGATGAACGCGACCGAGTGGATCGTCGTCCTGGCCGGGCTGGCCGCCATCGCCTGGGTCAACTGGTACTTTTTCCTGGCGGGGCGCACGACGGCGGAGGCCGCGCTCAGCGCCGGAGGCGTGCAGCAGGTGACCATTACCGTGCAGGGCGGCTACCAGCCCGCGCACGTAAAGGTGAAGCAGGGGGCGCCCGTGCGGCTGGTGTTCGATCGGCAGGAGACTTCCGGGTGCTCGGAGGAAGTGGTCTTTCCCGACTTCGGCATCCGCAAGTTCCTGCCGGCGCACAGGCAGACGACCATCGAGATCACGCCCGAGCGCGCGGGCAGCTATGAGTTCACCTGCGGCATGAGCATGCTTCGCGGCAGGCTCACGGTCGAGTAGAAAAGGTGAGGGACGGGATGCAAGGCACTCACGAGCACCACACGCACGCGGGGTCGCCTCCGGTGCCGGCGGCCACGCAGGCCGCGGCGGGCAAGGTGACGATTCCCGTCAGCGGAATGACGTGCGCCGCCTGCTCCGGGCGCGTGCAGCGGGCGCTGGAAAAGCAGCCGGGCGTACAGGCCGCGGCGGTGAACCTGATGACGAAGAACGCCACGGTTCACTTCGACCCGGGCGCCACCTCGCCTCAGGCGCTGGTGGATACCATCCGCGGCACCGGCTACGGTGCGAGCCTGGCCCACGACGGCCAGACGGCGTTCGACGAGCAGGAGGCGCAGGACCGCGCGCAGGATGAGGAGTTCCGCGAGCTGCGGACCAAGGCGCTCGCCAGCTTCGCCGTGGCGATGATCGCGATGGTCGCGTCCATGCCGCTGATGGCGGAGGACGCGCACGCGGGGCACGGCGCCACGGTAGACCCGTTCATGCGCTGGGCGATGGCGTGGATGAACCCCGCGCTCTCCAGTGCCCTGCCCTGGCTGTACCAGCTTCCGCGCGGCGTGATCGCGTACGGGCTGCTGGCGTTGACCGTCGGCATCATGGGGTGGGCCGGGCGGCACTTCTACACGCGTGCCTGGGCCGCCTTCCGCCACCACTCGGCCGACATGAACACGCTGATCGCGGTCGGCACGGGGGCGGCGTTCGTCTACTCCCTGGCGGCTACGTTGGCGCCGGGCTTCTTCATCGCCCGGGGCGTGCAGCCCGACGTGTACTACGAGGCGGTGGTCTTCATCATCGCGCTCATCCTGATGGGCAACGCCATGGAGGCGCGCGCCAAGCGGCAGACGTCGTCCGCCCTGCGCGCGCTCGCAAACCTGCAGCCGAAGACGGCGCGCGTCCTTCGCGGCGGCGCCGAGGCCGACGTGCCGGTGGACGAGGTGCTGCACGGCGACCTGGTGCTGGTGCGGCCCGGCGAGCGCATTCCCGTGGACGGCCAGGTGGCGTCCGGGCAGAGCGCCGTGGACGAGTCGATGCTCACCGGCGAGTCTTTGCCGGTGCAGAAGGGCCCGGGCGACCGGGTGATCGGCGGCACCATCAACCGCACGGGCGCGTTCCGCTACACGGCGACGACGCTGGGCGCGGACAGCGTGCTGTCGCAGATCGTCAAGCTGATGCGCGACGCGCAGGGTTCGCGCGCGCCCATCCAGCGGCTGGCGGACCGCATCAGCGCCATCTTCGTTCCCGTGGTCCTGTCCATCGCCATCGCCACCTTCGTGGTCTGGTTCGTGGCGGCTGATGCGGCGCCCGGGGTGCGCGCCTTCGCCGCGGCGGTGGCGGTGCTGATCATCGCCTGCCCCTGCGCCATGGGGCTCGCGGTGCCCACGGCGGTGATGGTGGCGACCGGCAAGGGCGCCGAGGCCGGCGTGCTGATCAAGGGCGGCGAGGCCCTGCAGCGGGCGCGCGACGTCCGCACGGTGGTGCTCGACAAGACGGGAACCGTCACCGAGGGGCGGCCGACCGTCACGGACCTGATGCTGGCGGCCGGATCGCCCGTCGCGAGCGAGGGCGAGCTGCTGCGGCTGGTGGCGTCGGTGGAGGCATCGTCCGAGCACCCGCTGGCCGACGCCATCGTGAATCGGGCGAAGGAGCTGGGGCTGGCGCTGGCGGATGCGGAGAGCTTCGAGTCCGTCACCGGCCGCGGCGCGCTGGGCGTGGTCGATGGGCGCGCGGTGGCCATCGGAAACGCGCTGCTGATGTCGGACTACTCCATCGCAGCCGATCCGCTGCGCGACGATGCGCAACGGCTGGCGGGTGAGGGCAAGACGCCGATGTACGTGGCGGTGGATGGGCGCCTCGCCGGCCTGGTGGCCGTCGCCGATCCCATCAAGCCCTCCTCGCGAGCGGCCATCGCGCGGATGAAGCGGATGGGGCTGGAGGTGGTGATGCTGACGGGCGACAACCGCGCGACCGCCGAGGCCGTCGCAAGGGAGGCGGGGATCGACCGCGTGGTGGCCGAGGTGCTGCCCGAGGGCAAGGTGGCCGAGATCAAGCGGCTGCAGGAGGCCGGACAGGTGGTGGCGATGGTGGGGGACGGCATCAACGACGCCCCCGCGCTGGCCCAGGCCGACGTGGGCATCGCCATCGGCACGGGGACGGACGTGGCGATGGAGGCCAGCGACGTCACCCTGATGCGCGGCGACCTGGGCGGCGTGGCAGCGGCCATCCACCTGTCGCGCCGGACGATGAGGACCATGAAGCAGAACCTGTTCTGGGCCTTCATCTACAACGTGGTCGGCATCCCCATCGCCGCCGGGCTGCTGTTCCCAGTGTGGGGGCTGCTGCTGAGCCCCATCCTGGCCAGCGCGGCGATGGCGTTCAGCTCGGTGAGCGTGGTGGCCAACAGCCTGCGCCTGCGTGGCGTAAAGCTGGCCTGAGTACAACATGATGTGGACCAGTCGCGGTCCGCACACTACATTCGGTGTTTCGCCCCGGCGTTGGAGCCGGGGCGCGGACACCGTGCAAACGGAGGCGGAGATGAGCGCAGACACGACGAACGCGGGCGTGGTCGAGGTGACGGACGTGACCTTCGCGGCCGAGGTAGAGGGTGCGCAGGGGCTGGTGCTGGTGGACTTCGGCGCCGCGTGGTGCGGGCCGTGCCGGATGATGGACCCGGCGGTGAAGCAGATCGCCGGCGACTACGCCGGGCGGGTGAAGGTGGCCAAGGTGGATACCGACGCCAACCTGCAGGTGAGCACGCGCTTCAACATCCGCTCGCTCCCCACCTTTCTGATCTTCCGCGACGGCAAGGTGGTGGACCAGGTGATCGGGGCCGTGCCGCGGCAGGCCATCGAGAACAAGCTGGCGGCGCTGCTGTAGGCGGCGCTTCGGACTCCAACGCGCGAACGGGACGAGAATGGCGACGAACATCGGGGATGAAGCGACCGAGGCGAATGCCGGCACCTGCGGCTGCGGGTGCGGCACGGGCGGCGAGGGCGACCGGCACGCCATCGCGGTGGATGGCGCCATCAAGGACCGCAACCTCAAGCGGCTGCGGCGTATCGAGGGCCAGGTGCGCGGCCTGCAGCGGATGGTGGAAGAAGACCGCTACTGCGCCGACATCATGACCCAGATCGCCTCCGTGCACGAGGCGCTGCGCAGCGTGGGCCGCGAGCTGATGCGCAACCACCTGAAGCACTGCGCCGCGGGTGCCATCACGAGCGGCGGCGACGGTGCCGAAAAGATGTACGACGAGTTGATCGACATGATGTACAAGAACGTGCGCTAGCTTGTACAAGGATTGTTCACTGAACACTCCCGGGTGTTCGGTGGGGTGTTCGGAACCGGCACGAACGGATCGGGGCGGGAGGACGCACCGAGAAAAAACCGCATGTTTGCTGGATTCTTCGGCAGGCTGCGATGCGGCACGGCGAGTGCTTTAAGGAGAGCCGAACCGGGGCGATGGAAGCACCCGGCGAACCGAAACTCCGAAAGAGGCTCATCATGAAGAAGCTGCTTGCAGTGCTCGCCCTCTCCGCCCTGGCCGCCTGCGGTGGTGACGACGCCGCCGAGGAGGCCTCGACCGAGGCGACCACGACCGAGAGCACGATGCCCGTGACCGACCCGGCCGCGACCACGCCGATGCCGGCGACCACCACGCCGATGGACACCACCGCGGCCGGCGCTGCCGGTGCCGCCGGCGCGACCGCCCCCGCGATGGACTCGGCCGGTGGCAACACCACGCCCGAGGCCGCCGAGACGACCACCCCGTAATCACGGGGCTGGATGGATGAAGCGGGGGGCAGGGCCCCAGGTGCCCGGCCCCCCGCGTCTTTTTCCGATCAGGTCTAC
>NZ_DATBNB010000332.1 GCF_036554565.1 Longimicrobium sp.
GAGGCCCGTGCGGCTTCCCGGGTTTCTCCGGCACGCGGGCGCCGTGAGCATGCACCTGTTCGCCGGTCCCATGCGCGATCCCGGGCGCCACCCGGACCAGGCGTGGCTGTGGGGGGCGCGCATGGCCGTGCAGCCGCACCCGCGGCTGACGCTGGCGGCCAACCGGTCGTCCATCTTCGGCACCGCGGCGGAACCGATTACCGCGTTCCGCGTGGCGCGCATGCTCGCGGGCGTCATCGTGGAGGGCGACTTCGAGAACCAGATCGCCTCGTTCGACGGGCGCTGGCGCCTGCCCACCGACGCGCTGCTTCCCGCGACCGTGTACGCCGAGGTGGGCGCCGACGACGGCGCCGGGGCCTTCGACGAGATGCCGGGCGTGGTGGCGGGGGTGTTCCTCCCGGCGCTGCCCGCGCTTCCGCAGGTGGCGCTGGGCGCCGTGTACACGCGCTGGGCCGCGGTGTGCTGCGGCCACGGGCCCTGGTACTTCAACGCCAGCCAGCGCGGCGGCTGGGCGCGCCTCTCGCGCCCGCTGGGGCACCCCATGGGCGGGCAGGGGTGGGAGGCGCTGGGCTACGCGCAGGCCGAGCTCTTCGATTCGCGGCTGCGGGTGGAGGGCCGCGGGTTCCGGCGCGAGCGGTCGGGGGCGGACCTGGTGCGGCGCGGCGGTGCCAACCTGTTCGCGCCCCAGCGCGCGGGGCGAAGCACCGGGGCGGCGTTGGACGCGGCGCTGCGGCTCGGCCGCGTGGACCTGCGCGCGGGGGGGTATCGCGACCAGGGCGACGGGTGGCGCGAACAGTGGTTCCACCTGGGCGCCTCCGCGTACATCCACCCCTGACCGAAGCAGCGATGCCCAGCCATCCGGCCTATCGCCCCCGCCGCCTGCGGCGCACCGAGGCGCTCCGCGCCGCCAGCCGCGAAACCTCGGTTTCGCCGGGCGACCTGGTGCTTCCCCTCTTCGCCGTGCACGGCGCGGGCGTGCGCCGCCCCGTGTCGTCCATGCCGGGGGTGGAGCAGACCTCGACGGACGAGCTGCTCAGGGACGCCGAAGAGGCGCTGTCGCTGGGCCTGGGAGGCGTGCTGCTGTTCGGGATTCCCGAACGCAAGGACGACTGCGGCAGCGAGGGGTACGCCGACGACGGCGTGGTGCAGCGCGCCGTGCGGCTGCTGAAGCGCGAGCTTCCCGAGCTGCTGGTGATCACCGACGTGTGCCTGTGCGAGTACACCAGCCACGGCCACTGCGGCGTGCTCCGCGACGGCGACGTCGACAACGACGCCACCCTTCCGCTCCTGCAGCGGGTGGCGCTCACCCACGCGGCCGCGGGTGCCGACGTGGTGGCCCCGTCGGACATGATGGACGGGCGCGTGGCCGCCCTGCGCGGCGCGCTCGACGCGGGCGGGTTCGCCGCCACGGCCATCCTGTCGTACACCGCCAAGTACGCGTCGGCGTTCTACGGCCCCTTTCGCGAGGCGGCCGAAAGCGCGCCCTCGAGCGGCGACCGCCGCGCGGCGCAGATGGACCCGGGCAACGCCCTGGAGGCCGTGCGCGAGGCGCGCCTGGACGTGGCCGAGGGCGCCGACATGCTGATGGTGAAGCCCGCGCTGGCGTACCTGGACGTCATCCACCGGGTGAAGGCCGAAACCGGCTACCCGGTGTTCGGCTACCACGTTTCGGGCGAGTACGCCATGATCGAGGCCGCGGCCCAGCGCGGGTGGATCGACGGTCCCCGCGCGCACGAGGAGGCGCTGACGTGCATCCGGCGCGCCGGCGCCGACCGGGGGGTGTGCTACTACGCCCGCCAGTTCGCCCGGTCGCGCGCCGGTCGAAGCCCCGGTGTACGGATCTGACGCCCTGAAACGTTATTGGACGGACGGTCGCGCGTGACCGTCCGGGGGCCTCGCCCGTCAGGCACGTGGCGGCGCCGGGCGGCGTGCGGTCCGCGCTTCGGCCCGGGCGTAATTCGTGCACTCCCGGCGCGGAGCACGGCAGGCCGGGCCAGCGCGCCACGGCAGCCGCCGTGTGCCCGCGTGTTCTACTCATGTTGGCGATCTTATGCTTCCTAACGTTCTCGTGCGCTTTCGCAGGCCGCTCATCGTGGGCCTGCACCTTCTGCTGATTCCCCTGGCGTACCGGTTCGCCTTCGGACTGCGCTTCGACCTTCATGTTCCCGACGCGGTCGAGCCCATCTTCTGGGCGACGCTCCCGTACCTGGTGGGGGCGCGTCTGGCCTCGTTCCTGGCGTTCGGCCTCTTCCAGGGGTGGTGGCGCCACGTGGGGATGCGCGACCTGATCGACCTGGTGCGCGCGGTGACGACGAGTTCGGCGGTGCTGCTGGGCCTGCTCTTCCTGACCGACCAGCTGGCGGGCTTTCCGCGTTCGGTGCTGGTGCTGGACTGGGTGCTGGCCCTGCTGGTGTTCGGCGGCATCCGCTTCCTGGTCAG
>NZ_DATBNB010000333.1 GCF_036554565.1 Longimicrobium sp.
CTCGGCGCCGAGCTGGCGGGAATAGATGCGCAGCTTCATCCACAGGGCGGTGCGCGACATGCCCAGGCGCCGGGCCGCCCAGGTGCGGTTTCCCCCTTCCAGCCGCAGTGCTTCGCGGATCAGCTCCACCTCGTCGGCCTCGCTGGTCGGTGCATGGTACCTCGGCGCCGGGCCCGCCTCGTCGGCGGCGGAGGTGCTCCTGGCCGACGGGCAGGTGCAGAGCGGATCGGGAAGGTGGCGTGGCTCCAGCGGGCCTTCGCCCGCGGCGATCATGGCGTACCGGAGTACGTTCTCCAGCTCGCGGACGTTCCCCGGCCAGTTGTGCGCGCGCAGGCGCGCCTGGGTGAGCTGGCTCACGCATACCGGGGGAGCGTCCGGGGCCGCGTTGCGGGCGAGCAGCTCGTCGACGATGTCTTCGAACGTCTTCTTCCGGTCGCGCAGCGGAGGCACGCTGTGCTGGAATGCCGAACATCGAAAGTACAGGTCCTGGCGATAGGTGCCGGCGCGCACCATGGCCGGGAGGTCGCGGTTGGTGGCGACGACCACCCGCACGTCCACGACCGTTTCCCGGGTGCAGCCCAGGCGGCGGAATACGGCTTCTTCCAGGACGGCCAGCAGCTTGGGCTGGAGCGAAAGCGGCAGTTCGCCGATCTCGTCCAGGAACAGGGTGCCGCCGTGCGCCGCCTCCAGGAACCCCGCGGACGCCTCCTGCGCCCCGGTGAACGCCCCCCGAACGTGCCCGAACAGTTCGCGCTCGAACAGCGACTCGGGGATGGCCGCACAGTTGACGCGGACGAACGGCCCCGCGGCGCGGGGCCCCGACTCGTGGATGATCCGGGCCAGGTGGGTCTTGCCCGATCCCGTTTCGCCGACGATCAGCACCGGATACCCATGCCCGGCCGCCAGGGCGGCGAAGCGAAGGGATTCCGCGGCCAGCAGCCGTGGCGAACTTGCCGCCGCGCGCGCGCAGGCGGGCGTACGATGCGACTTGATCATGAAGGGCTCCTCCCGGGTGGGAATGTCTCGTGAGGGTACCGGGAGGTCAGCGGGCGTCGTCCACGCGATAGGCCACCAGCCTGGGAACGTCCAGTTCGTCCGTGTAAAGGGCGATGAGCCGCGAGCCCGCGACACGCATCACCGTGCTTCCCGCGGGAAGCTGGGCCGAGCCGACGAACCGCCCGTCGGCCTGGTACACGAGCCATTCCGATGGCTGGCCCTCGGCCGAAGGCAGCCCGATCCAGGCGCGGCCGCGATCGTCCATCACGAACGTGCGCATGGCCGGCCAGGTGCGCGGCGCGGCCTCTTCCACCGCGCTGCGGAAGCGGGCGCCGCGCGGGCCAAGAGCAGTGACGGCGCGGGCCACGTCTTCATCCGTCACCTGCGGCGCATCGTTTCGCAGCGTAAAGCCGCCCGCGCTCTTGCCGTCCAGCGTCGTCACACGAACGGCAAGCGTGTCGGTGTACGCGTGATACACGCGCCCGTCGGAGCCCACCCGCACGATGGCCTGGCGCCCGAACGGATTGCCGGTCACGGACACGGCACCGGCCGCGCGCAGCACCAGCGCCTCGGGCGACGGGTACACCAGCAGGGAGTCACGCACGGTCTGGCGGCCAACGGTCAGCACGCGGACCACGTCGCTGCGCCCGGCGTCGGCGCCGGAGCTTTCTCGCGAATCGAACGGGCGGCGGTACACGGCCACCAGCCGGTCCGTCCCGGGAACCCGCTGCACGCCGTGGGCGATGCCGCCCTCCGCCGACATGTCGACGGTGTACGCGACCTCGTCGCCACCCGGGGCGAATACCGTCAGGCGGTCCTGCTGAACGTCGTACACCTGCAGGCTGTCGCCGGGGAGCACCTGCACCCCCGAGATGTTGGCGAACTCGCCAGGGCCCTGGCCCTTGCCCCCGATCCGCCGGACCATCCGGCCCTCGGGCGAGAGCACGATGACGGCCGGGTTGCCCCAGTCGCCGATGTACAACTGTCCCCGCGAGTCCACGTCCACGCCCTGCACGGCGGTGAGCGCCACGGACTCGTCGGTCCGGAAGAGCTCCGTCAGGGTCAGCCGGGCGTTCTCCCGCTGCTCGGCTCCCGGCAGGTTGCTCCCGTTCCCGGAGGGAGCGTCCGGGCCGCACGCGGCCAGGACAGCGCCGAGTGCGAGAGCGGTGCAGGGCAGCGCGGGTCGACAAGTTGTACGGGTGCGGTACTGCGGCATGGGGTACCTCTTTGGAAGACCACGAGGGGAAGAACGCGGGATGTCCTGACTGTTCCGGAGACACAGGACGGTCGCGCGGGTCACGGATGCTGCCGCAAGCGGCGGGCCGTGATCGTACCACATTCCGCCGCCATCTGCGCAAACACTTCGGTTCCAGAGGCTTACCTCGCGCCCCCGTTTCGTGCGCACCCGGCTCCATTCCCTTCCGACGGAACGGAATGTTTCCCCCGCCCTGCTGGTTCATTCTCCGACTGCCCTGATCTCATCCGCGGCCCTAAAGGCCGACTCCAGCGCGCCATTCATCCACCCGGGCGAGGTGGAGGTGTGGTCGCCCGCGAAGTGCACGCGGCCCTCGGGCACGGCCAGGTGCGGAAGGAATCGTCGCACCTGCCCGGGACGGAACCATGCATAGTCGCCGCGGGACCACGGGTCGCCGTCCCAGCCATACGATGCGCCGCGCTCCAGGTGCCGTTTCAAGCCGGGATAGATGCGCTCCATGTGCCCGGCCGCGAACGAGACGCGGTCTGCTGGTGCCATTCGTTCCACCTCCCGCGCCCGCGCGCCGGTGATGAACGCTTCCAGGATGGCGCGCCCGCCCGGCTGACCGCGGCTGGCTTCGGCCGCCAGCATGATGGGCAGGTCCGTCGGCGAGCTGGCCGGGGCGTCCTCGTCCCAGAACCGGCGCCCGACCTGCAGGTACACGCGCGTCACCGATGTCGAGGGCAGTCCGTGGATGGCGGCCTGCTTGCCCGCCGTCCACGGGGGAGATGTCCGGACGGTGCGCAACGCGGGGAAGGGGATCGCGCAAACCAGCCGACGTGCCCTTGCCGTCCGTGGTACGCCGCCCTCCATGTATTCCACCTCCACCCCCCGCCTTCCCCGGTGGATGGCGGTGACCGCGGCGCCGTAGCGGATCCGTCCCGCCAGCTTGGCCGCCATGGCGCGGGGCAGCCGGTCGGTTCCGCCCTGGACGGAGAATGCGTCGTGGCCGCGCCCGTTGATCGCGAGGTCGCGCAGCATTCCCAGGGCGGATACATGGTCGATCCCGTCGCCCCACTCGTCCAGGTAGCCCAGCCGCGCGATCGCGATCGCGTTCTCCGAGGCTCCTTCGCGGCGCAGCAGGTCGGCGAGGCTCACTGCATCGTACGCCAGCGCCGCTTCCCCCGGCCACGACGGATGCGCCGGGTCGCCCAGGCGCTGGATCAGCCGCCCGAGATACCGCTCCTGGAGCGCGCCGGGCGACATGCCCTGTTCGGCGGGTGGAAGCGGCAGCGGCCATGGGACCTGTCCCTTCGCATCCGCGCGCACGAGCCGGCCCGCCACGTGGAACCATTGGCGCGCCGCGCGGCGCCGGTCGAACGCGGGAACGAGCGCCACGCCGTGCTCGCGCGCGGCGGTGATGGTGTGGTGGTGGTGCGCGGGGACGAAGACCGCGCCTGCCTCGGCGTACAGCCCGTCGTCGAAGGGCTCCCGCAGCGTCAGCACGCGCCCGCCGGGCCGCCCGCGCGCCTCCAGGACCAGCACGTCGTGCCCGCTCCGCTCCAGCTCCCGCGCCGCGGCCAACCCCGCGAGCCCCGCGCCTATCACCAGGATTTCTACCGAAGCGGGCGCCTTCGCGGGGGCCGCCCCGTCCCTGCACCGCGCCGCCCAGGCTCCCGCGGCCAGGGTCGCGGCATGGTGGAGGAAGGCGCGGCGGCTGAGCTGGCCCTCACCGTCCGCCGACCGCGCCTCGTCAGCGCCCGCCGGCGAGCACCCAGCGCTCAAGGTCTTCCTCCGTGGGCAGGCCGGGGCGCAGCTCCCCGTTCACGATGAGGGACGGGGTAACCTGCAGCCCCAGCTCGGCCGCCACCCGCGCGTCGCGCTCCACCGCCCCCGCGTGCCTGCGTGAGTCCACGCACTGGCGGAACGCAGGGAGGTCGCGCAGCCCCGCGTCGGCCGCGAACGCCTCCCACGCGCGGGTACCGATGGAGTCCTGCCGCGCGAAGAGTGCGTCGTGGTACGCGTGGAACCGGCCCTGCTCGGCCGCGCATTCCGACGCCATCGCGGCGGTGCGGGCGTGCGGGTGGATGGCGTCCAGCGGAAAGTGCCGGAACACCACCGCGACCCGGTCCGGGTGCCGGCGCCTGACCTTTTCGATGACCTCCTGCGCGCGGGCGCAGAACGGGCACTGGAAGTCGGAGAACTCCACGATCTTCACTGGTGCGTCCGGGCGGCCCATCACCTGGCCTGTCTGCGCCAGGGCGGCCGTGTTCTGCAGCTTCCGGGGCCGCAGGTCGGGGCCGGGCGCCGCGGCGGCGGACGGGAGGAACTCGCGTTTGACCACCGCCGCCGTGATGAGCACGGCGCAGGTGACCAGCACCCCGGTCATCAGGGTGGAAGTGAGCTGATTTTTTCTCATTGCCCCGCCTTTGCCACGGTGGCGCCGGGA
>NZ_DATBNB010000334.1 GCF_036554565.1 Longimicrobium sp.
GTCCCGCAGCCGAGCACCGTGTCGCGCCGAGCCTCGATCGATTTCAGCCGCGCCCGGCTGGCGGTGACCACGGTGTCCAGCCCGCGCGCCAGAAGCGTATCGCGCATGGCGCCGAAGTCGTCGGTCCAGCGCAGCGATCCACCTAGCCTGGCCGCGGGGCCGCCGTCTACCGTCAGCATCAGTTCCAGGTAGCGCACCCTACCGATGGCGGCGCGATTGGACGCCTCCGCCAGCATGTCGCCCACGCGGCGCTCAGTGGTGCTCATCCTCCGGAAAGTACCGAAGAACTGGTTGTGGCCGCTGATGCCGGACTGCGGCGTCCACCCGCGCATCGACATGGCGTTCACCACCTGGCCGTACAGCGCGCTGGTGTCGGGAATGGTCGACGCCAGGCGCAGCGTGTCGTTGGGCGTGCAGGGTGGAGCCGCGCTCCCCGGCGGGGGTGGGGCCGCGATCCCCAGCGACCGCGTGTTGACGCACAGCCCGTCCTCCGCCGCCCAGCGCAGGTAGCTTTCGGCGTAGATGGCGCCCGAAAGATGGCTGTGCAGGTCTGCCCCCTTGGGCATTTCGCGGATGAAGATCTCCAGCGCACGCGGATCGGAGCGGATCCCGTCGAAGTAGCGGGCGGTCCGCTCTTCCGCTTCCCCGCCCTGCGCGGCAGCGGGAAGGGCGAAGAGGATGGCGGCGTTGGCGAGCAGCGCGCGCAGGCGGGGCACGCGCGCGATGGATCGAAGGATCATGGGCGTTGGACCGAGTGGTTTACGGGGGCTGCGGACGCGGGGCCACCCTGACCAGGCCCAACTTAGTCGCGGGGCCGTGGCCGGGGAAGCATCACGACCTGCGCAGGGCCGATCGAAAATCGTACACCTCGCCACTTTCCGCGCAGACACTGGCCGTTTCGTGCACCAGCCCTCGTCCACCGACCGTTTTCCGGACACCCGGCGGCACCGCGTCGCCGCGTCGCCTGGGTGCGTAAACGCGTGTACAAGAACGACTTAGCTCAGTTGATGGGATTGGGAACGGTGTTCGCTTTGGAAAGCGCCGAGGGCTGGCAGTCGCGCGGCCCCTGTCGTTCAACGGAGCTGGACCGATGATCTCACACCGCCTCGCCGCCCTCGTCCTCGCATCCGCCGTGCTGGCCGGCTGCCAGGACGCCGCGGGCCCCAGCGCCCCCGCCGCCTCGTGCGACGCGGCCGTCCGCCTGGACCTGGCCCCGGGCGAAACGCGCTCGCTGAGCGAAGCCCAGGCGCGCTGCATCGCCCTCGGGGCGGATGGTGCCGAGTACGTGCTGGCCGGCTTCGACGCGCGGGCGCTGGACGCATCGGCGGCCGGCCCGTTCGCGGGCGAGCTGCCGGAGCCGCGCTACACCCTGGGCGACGGGGCGGGGGGAGCCGCCGCGTCGCAGAACCTCCTCGAGGCCGAGGGCGGCGCGTATCGGCTCACCGGCGACCTGCGCATGAACACCGCGCCGGCGCCCGGCGATCCGTACGCACGCGAGACCCCGTGGCGCGATGGCGAGCGGTTCCAGGTGCAGCCGATGGTGGGAGCGGGCACGGTGCCGGCGCGGGTGGTGAAGGTGGTGGGCGGCCGGTTCGTCCTGGCGGTGCTCGAGGGCGACGAGAGCGGCGCCGCGCGCGTGCTGGACCAGGCGGAAACGGCGCTGGAGTTCCTCGCGTCGCAGGGCGTACCCGTCCTCCGCGGCGCGCTGGGCGAAACGGTGCCGGTCACCAGCCCCGGCTCGGGCCAGCTGCTGATCCTGGCCGCGGCGTGGAACCCCGGGCAGGGCGCCGGCGCCACCTGGTCGCGCGAAGACGCCGGCGGCGCGCGCAGCTTCGTGTGGCTGAACGTGAACGTGCGGCCGGGCAAGGGCGAGAACTTCGAGATGTACGACCACGCCAGCTACCGCCTGAAGGTGCTGGCGCACGAGATGACGCATGCGTGGCAGGTGCAGCACCTGCGCGGCGCGCACGATGCCCCGCACGCCGCGCCGGGATCGGCCGCGTGGAGCATCGAGGGCGGCGCCGACTTCCTGGCGATGGACCTGCTGCGCCGCTACCTGGGCGTGGGCCTCACCGCCAACTGGAACTGGCAGGACCACCTGAACCCGCGCGAAGCGGCCGCCATCTACGCGCTGGAGCCGGCGGATGCGCAGGGGCGGCTGCCCTGGGGCTACTACGACGCCGCCAGCCTGCTCCGCGACCTGCAGGTGCGGCTGATGAACGCCGGCCTGTCCGCGGACGCGGCGATGGCGGTGGTGGCCCGGGGCGCGGTGGAGGGCTGGTACGGCGACGACGGCGCGGGCGGCGCCTGCCACGGGCTGGTGGAGCGCGTTCGCGGCCACCTGGGTTCCGCGTGGGACCCGGCCGACGCGGTGCTCACCTGGACGCTCACCCAGGCCGCGGACGACCGCACCAGCAACCGCGCGCTGAACAACCCCGTCTATCGCAAGGTGGGTGACCGCGGGACCGCGTACGGGTGGAAGCCCTCGGCCGAGGTGCAGGCGGGGCGCGCGGGATCGACCAGCTTCGGGCAGGTGAGCGGGGGAAGCTTCTTCGCCCTGGTG
>NZ_DATBNB010000335.1 GCF_036554565.1 Longimicrobium sp.
CACGCGGCAATGGTTCGAGCGGTCCGAGGCGCTGGCCGCCATCCGCGAGGCCATGCGGCTCAGGGTGCCGGTGCTGGTGACCACGGACCACGGCTCCATCCACTGCCACCGCCCCGCGACGGTGTTCGCCAAGCGCGACACCACCGCCAACCTGCGCTACAAGTTCGGCGACGACCTGCGGGCCGAGGACTCGTCGCTCGCGTTCTCCACCAGCGAGGAAAAGGTGCTGCGCTTTCCCGCCGGGCGCGCGGCCACCAACTACCTGATCGCGCTGGAAGACGTCTTCTTCGTCTATCCCACCAAGCTGCGCCAGTACCAGGCGCGCTACCGCGGCAGCTTTCTTCACGGGGGCATCAGCCCGGAAGAGATGATCCTGCCCGTGGCCCTGCTGACGCCGCGATGAAGCTGTACCTGCGCATCCTGGGCTACCTGCGCCCGCACTGGGGGCTGCTGGCGCTTTCGGTGCTGGCGATGACGCTTCACGCCGCGCTGGATGCGTTCAGCCTCAGCCTGCTCTCGCCCTTCCTGGCCGTGCTGTTCAGCGGCGGCGACTTCGGGCCCGGCGGCGCGTCGGAGATGTTCGGCGGCGGGGCGGGGCGGGTGGTAGACTCGGTGATGTCGATGGTCATCGGCACCGGGGCGGACCAGCGCACGCCCATGCAGGCGCTGTACGTGGTGGTCGCGGTGATCTTCGTGGCGCTGCTGCTGAAGAACCTGGCCCTGTACGCGCAGAACTACACGACGGCGCTGGTGGAAGGGCTGGTGACGCGCGACCTGCGCAACGACATCTACGCGCACCTGCTGCGGCTGGGCTTTCCCTTCTTCCAGCGGACGCGCGCCGGGCAGATCATCAGCCGGGTGACGGGCGACGTCGACCAGATGCGCAGCCTGGTGACGAACAACCTGATCAAGGCCGTCTCGTCGGTCATCCAGGCGATTGCGCTCATCACCTTCCTGGTGATCATCTCGTGGCGGCTGACGCTGGTGGCGCTGGTCGCCATCCCGCCGATGGTGCTGCTCTGGACGCGCTTTCGCAAACGCCTTCGCAAGGGCGTGCTGCGCGTGCTGAACGCCGTGGGCGAGGTGGCGGGGCAGCTGCAGGAGACGGTCGCGGGGATGCGGCTGGTGAAGGCCAGCGGGGCGGAACGGTGGGAGGAGCGCCGCTTTCGCGCGCTGACGCAGAGCCAGTACAAGGCGTTCGCGCGCAACGAGCGGTGGCGCAAGTTCTTTTCGCCCGCCACGGAGGTGGTGACCGCGGCGTCCATCATGGTGCTGGTGGTGTACGGCAGCCACCTGGTGCTGGTGGAGCGGTCGATGGGCGCCAACGCGTTCCTCACCGCGCTGCTGGTGGCCGCCCGGCTGATGACCCCGCTCAAGGCGGTGGCGCAGTACCCGTCCGTCGTGCAGCCAGGGCTGGCGGCGGCGGAGCGTGCGATGGAGCTGCTGGATGCGCCCGTGGAGGTGATGGACCAGCCCGGTGCGCGTCCCGTGACGGCTTTTGCACGCGAGATGCGCTTCGAGGACGTCTCGTTCGAGTACGCGCCCGGCTCGCCCGTGCTGCGGGGCATCGACCTCGTCGTACGCCCGGGCGAGGTGATTGCCCTCGTCGGGCCCAGCGGCGCGGGCAAGAGCACGCTGGCGGACCTTGTCCCGCGCTTCTACGATCCCACGCACGGGCGGGTGACGCTGGATGGCGTCGACATCCGCGACTTGAAGCTCCAGGATCTCCGCGCGCTGCTGGGCATCGTCACGCAGGAGACCATCCTGTTCCACGACACGGTCCGCGCCAACATCGCCTACGGGATGGATGGCGCCAGCCAGGACCACATCGAGGCGGCGGCGCGGGCGGCGAACGCGCACGAGTTCATCGCGCAGCTTCCGCAGGGGTACGACACGGTGCTGGGCGAGCGCGGGACGCGGCTTTCGGGCGGGCAGCGGCAGCGGATCGCCATTGCACGCGCGCTGCTGCGCAACCCGCCGATCCTGATCCTGGACGAGGCCACCAGCGCGCTCGACACCGAGAGCGAGCGTCTCGTCCAGCAGGCAGTGGAGGAGCTGATGGCGCACCGCACCGTGCTAGTGATCGCGCATCGGCTGTCCACCATCCGCCGGGCGACGCAGATCCTGGTGCTGGACGGCGGTGAGATCGTGGAGCGCGGCACGCACGACGAGTTGCTCGCCCACGGCGGTACCTACCGCCGCCTGTACGACATGCAGTTCGGCATGCAGCCCCCCGGCGCGCCGGATGCAGCCGAGCGCGACGCCGACCCAGACCTGGATGTGGATGCGGGCGATGGCGCCGGAAGTGCGCAGGCGGACATCCCCGACGATGCGCAGTCGATCACGGGCGCGGGGGCGGGGGACCGGGCGGCGTAGGTAGCAAGGGCCCGTCGCCGCTGGGGCGACTGAAGTCGCGGCAACAAGGGCCCGAAGTCCGCCTTCGCGGACCGCACGCGCAGTTGAGAGCGTCTCGAGTGGCCCACGCGCGTTCAGGTCTCCCCCTCCCCTGCGCAGCGGGGGACGGGGGCCGGGGGGAGGGGGCTCCCGCAGCATGCGAGGCAGCCAGTCGAACCCCGATCGAAGTTCCCCTCTCTCCCGGGCTGTTTGCGGGGGAGAGGCCGGGAGAGGGGGCACCCGCGGCATGCGCGCGAACCCAGCCTCCGCGGCCGAAGTTCTCCCCTCTCCCGGCGCAGTTTGCCGGGGGAGGGGCCGGGGGAGGGGCCCTGCGGCGATACGATGACCTTTCGACCTGACGGATAGATGCAAGTACCCCTGCTGGACCTGACGCTTCAGTATCGCGGGATCGCTGCGGAGGTGATGCCGGAGCTGCACACGATCATCGAGGAGCAGCGCTTCATCCTCGGGCCGGTGGTGGACCGCTTCGAGCGCGAGATGGAGGCGTACCTGGGCGTGCGCCACGCCGTTGGCTGCGCGAGCGGAACGGACGCCATTCTCCTGGCCCTGCGCGCCTTCGACTGCGGCCGCAACGACGAGGTGGTCACGTCGCCGTTCACCTTTTTCGCCACCGCGGGGGCCATCCACAACGTCGGCGCGCGGCCGGTGTTCGCAGACATCCTGCCCGGCAGCTTCAACCTGGACCCCGCCGCCGCCGAGGCCGCGGTTACGGACCGCACCCGCGTGGTGATGCCGGTGCACCTGTTCGGGCAGATGGCCGACATGCCCGCCTTCCGCGCCTTGGCCGACCGGCACGGGATCGCGCTCCTGGAAGACGCGGCGCAGGCCATCGGCGCGCGGCAGCGGGTGGACGGCGAGTGGATCACCACGGGCACGCTGGGCGACGCGTGCGCCTTCTCGTTCTTTCCCACCAAGAACCTGGGCGCCTTCGGCGACGCGGGGATGACGGTGGCGAAGGATGACGCCACGGCCGAGCGGCTGCGCAAGCTGCGGGTGCACGGCGGGCGACAGATGTACCACCACGAGGAAGTGGGATACAACTCCCGCCTGGACTCGCTCCAGGCGGCGGTGCTCTCCGCCAAGCTCCCGCACCTGAAGGGCTGGAGTGACGCACGCCGCCGCAACGCCGCCTTCTATGACCAGGCCCTGGCGGGCATCGGCGGGATCCAGACTCCCGTCGTGGGCGAAGACCACGAGTCCATCTACAACCAGTACACCCTCCGCGTCCGCGACGGCCGGCGTGATGCGTTGGGGGACTTCCTTCGCGAGCGCGGCGTGGGCAGTGGCGTGTACTATCCCGTGCCGCTGCACCTGCAGGAGTGCTTCGCCTACCTGGGATACCGCGAAGGGCAGTTCCCCGAGTCCGAGCGCGCCTGTCACGAGGTGCTGTCTCTCCCCGTCTTCCCGGAGCTCACGCAGGCGCAGCTGGAGTACGTGGCGGAATCGGTGCGTGCGTTTTTCGGAGAGTAGGGAAGTGCGAAAGTGCGAGAGTGCGAGAGTGCGAAGGTGGGTTTCGGGCGTGCGAGCGATTTCCGCCCGCGTCCGTAACTTTCGCACTTTCGCACTTGGTACTTTCGCACTGTAGTTCCCTCCATGTACGTCATCGCGCACAACGCGTCGGCCGTACTGGGCGGCGGCGAGATCTGGACGGCGTTGCTGCTCGCCGGCCTGCGAGACCGCGGCCACCGCGTGCTCATGCTCTGCCGGAACGAAGAGATGGCCGCTCGCGCCGGCGCATACGGAATCCCCACGGGCGTGCAGCCGATCGGGGGCGACGTGATGCTGCCGGATGCGCTGCGCTTCGCGGCGACCCTTCGCCGGGAGCGGCCGGACGCCGTCCTGCTGACCACCTTCAAGAAGCTGCTGCTCGCCGGCGCGGCCACTCGCATTGCCGGGGTGCCTTTCGTAGTCCAGCGGATCGGCCTGGAAGGCGACACGCCGGCCCGCTCGGCGCGGTACCGCTTTGCGCTGCGCCGGTTCGTCCATCGGGTGGCGCTTAATGCCCACGGCATGCGGCCCGGCTTCCTGGCCGGCGATCCGCGCCTGGACCCGTCCCGCGTGATCGCCCTCCTCGACGGGGTGCGCGCGCCGGTCCGGCAGGCACCCGCTGGGACGGTGCGCCGGGAACTCGGGATTCCCGCGGAGGCCGTGGTCGTGGGCGCCGTCGGCAGGCTGGCGTCGCAGAAACGGTTCGACCGCCTGCTGCGCGCGCTGGCCGCCATCCCCCAGCCGGTCCACTGCGTAATTGCCGGAGAGGGGCCGCAGCGGGAGCGGCTGGAAGCGCTGGCGCGTGAGCTTGGGATGGCCGATCGGCTGCACCTGCTCGGCTTTCGCGCCGACGTGGGCGACGTGCTCGATGCGCTGGACCTGTTCGTCGTCTCGTCCGACCGCGAGGGGCTGGCGAACGCCATGCTCGAGGCGATGGCGTTCGGCCTTCCCGTCGTCAGCACCGACGTCAGCGGCGCGCGCGAGGCGCTGGAGCCGGACGCGGGCGAGCCACGCCCCGGCATCGTCGTGCCCGTGGACGAGGGGGCGCTGCGCGATGCTCTCGCCGAGCTGGTGCGGGACGGAGATGCCCGGCGCGCCATGGGCGTTGCGGCGCGGGAGCGCGCCGAGCGGCTGTTCGGGTGGGAGCGGTTCCTGGACGATTGGGAGCGGCTGCTGGCCAGCGGTGGCGGATGAGGGTTGCCATTCACGTGGACGGCCCCGTCATCCGCGGCAACGAGCGGCAGGTGATCGCCATCGCCGCCGGGCTGCGCGACCGTGGCCACCACGTCGCCGTCTCCTGCCGCAAGGGCGGACCGGTGATGGCGGAGCTGCAGGCGCTCGGCATTGCGGCCACAGGCATTCGCCCCGGCGGCGACACCGACCCGGTGAATGCGCTGCGGTTTGCCGCGTGGCTGCGCCGGGGGCGCTTCGACGCCGTCCTGCTCACCTCGTGGAAGCGCGCCTTCATCTCCGGCTGGGCCGCGCGCGTGGCCCGGGTGCCGCGGGTGGTGTTCCGCATCGGCGGCATCCAGCCTATCGGCGAGAAGCGCGGGCGGCTGGAGCGGTACGCGCTGCGCCACTGGTACCACGCCATCGTCACCAACAGCCTGCGCGTCGCGAATCACATGACCGCTGCGCTGCCGGACCTGGCGGATCGTGTGTCCCTGGTGCCCAACGGCATCGATATCGTTCCCGTTTCGCCCGTCCCGCTCCGTGACGGCTTGAGGGCGCCGGACGATGCGATCCTGGTCGTGGCAGTCGGCGGGATGGAGCCCAACAAGGGCTTCGACCTGCTGACCGACGCCGCGGCGATGCTGGATGACGGCGTCCACGTCGTGCTGGTAGGCGGCGGCACGCCCGAGGCGCGGGCGGCGATGGAGGAGCGTGCGCGGCGGCTGGGGGTGGGGGGCCGCGTGCACTTCTTGGGGCACCGAAGCGATGCGCGTGCGGTGGCGGCTGCGTGCGACCTGTTCGTGATGCCCAGCCGATCCGAGGGCTTCGGCCTCGTGATGCTCGAGGCCATGGCCGCCGGCGTGCCCGTCATCGCGGCGGACGTGGGTGGCGCTCCGGATGCGCTGGCGCCGCGTATGGGCCGCCCGTCCGCGGGGTGGATCGTGCAGGCGAACGATGCGGGCGCGATCGCTGCTGGCCTGCGCGAGGTGGTGGATGCCATCCGGTCCGGCTCGCCCGTCGTGGCGGATCGCGTGCGGGAGGCGAGTTGGCGCGCCGCCCACTGGTTCAGCATGGACGCAATGGTCAGCGGCTACGAGGCCGCGCTCGCGCCGCAGGGGTCGGAGGAGGCGTGAGCGACTTTCTTTTCTGCTCGCGTCCACGTCCACCGGGCGAGCTGAAAGCTGTCTTCGACCGCTGGCTCGGCCCGGTCACCGCCGCAGTGGACGAGTACGCGGGGTCGTGGGGCACGCTGGCCGTCGCCCGCGCCCCGCACGATCCGCCACCGGTTGTGCAGGACGAGCGGGGGATCACGGCACTGATCGGTGAGCCGTTCGCGCACCTCCCGCCCCTGCCGAAAGGCCCGGCCGTGGATGCCGCGCGCAGGCAGGCGCTGCATGAGCGGCTGCTGGCGGGTGGGGACGAGCCGTGGGAGGACCTGCTCGACGGACAGTTCGCCGCGCTGGCGGTCGACGCGTCCACCGGTCGTGGCGAAGTGGTGACGGACCTCTTCGCCTGGATCACGGTCTTCCAGGCGGAGTCGCGCGACGACGGCGCCGTAACCGGCACCCACGCCGAC
>NZ_DATBNB010000336.1 GCF_036554565.1 Longimicrobium sp.
CCCCCCCCCCCCCCCCCCCCCCCCGCACCCGGGGCTGGTGAGAGGCGGCTCGTGCCTCTCTGCGTCTCCGCGTCTCTGCGTGAGGCCTGACGGAGTTGGGGACGCGAGGCGTCACGGGTTGCACTCAGGCGAGACAACGCCTATATTCCTTGTTGTCCGAGCATGGCGAGGGGCGCCACGGACGGTTCGCGCAGCGAAGTGGGGTGCGGTTGCCCCGCTTTTTTTATTGCCCTGAAAACGGCAACGAGGGGGAGGCGGCGTGGCGGACGAAACCCTTGCCGCGGAGATGGCCCAGCGCGTCGAAGAGCTGGGCTACGAGATGGTGGAGCTGGAGCAGGCCGGAAGCCGCGCGCGGCCCATCCTGCGCCTTTCCATCGACCGACCCGACAGCAAGCCCGGCGAGCCCGCCGTCAGCCTGGACGACTGCAGCCGCGTAAGCCGCGCGCTGGAGCCCTGGCTGGACCAGCGCGAAGGGCTTTCCGACCGCTACGTGATCGAGGTGTCCTCGCCCGGCGTGGAGCGCCCGCTGACGAAGCCCCACGACTGGGACCGCTTCGCCGGGGCCGAGGTGGCGGTCAAGACGCGCGTGCCGATCGAGGGACGCGGCAAGAAGGTGCAGGGAACGCTGGTGGGCCTTCGCGACGGAGAGCGCGTGGCCCTGCAGGTGGACGGCGACGAGGTGGAAATCCCGCTGGGCGAGATCGAACGGGGGAACCTGGTCTTCCGGTGGGAGCGCGGCCAGAAGCGCTGACGGAGGCGCCCGCGCGCCCGTGACAGAAAAGGGACCGACTTCCATGAACAACGCAACGCAGGTGCTCGCGGCCTTCCGCGAGATGACGGCCAACAAGGCCATCTCGCGCGACGAACTGTACGACCTGATCAAGGACGGCATTCTCGCCGCCCTGGCCAAGCGCTACGGCCCCAACGTCGAGGCCGAAATCGAGATCGACGAGGCCACCGGCAAGATCGGCATCACCGTCCTCAAGGAGGTGGTGGCCGAGGTGCAGGACGCGTCGCGCGAAATCCTGCTCGAAGAGGCGCGCTGGGACGACCCCGAGTTCGAGGTGGGCGACATCCTGGAGGTGCCCGTGGAGTTCGCCCAGTTCGGGCGCAACGCCGTGATGGCCGCCAAGCAGCGCATTCTGCAGCGCGTCCGCGAGGGCGAGCGGCAGAAGATCCGCGACGAGTACGAGCACCGCGTGGGCGAGCTGCTTTCGGGCGAGGTGCAGCAGGTGGAGCGCGGCAAGATGGTGCTGCTGCTCAACCGCAGCCGCGACGCCGACGCCATCGTCCCGTGGAAGGAGCAGAACCCCCGCGAGCGGTTCCGCCAGGGAGAGCCCATCCGGGCCGTGCTCAAGAAGGTCGAGGAAACGCCCAAGGGCCCGCGCCTGATCCTGTCGCGCGCCGACCCGCTGTTCGTGGCCGCGCTCTTCAAGCTCGAGGTGCCCGAGATCACGCAGGGGATCGTGGAGATCCGCGGCGCCGCCCGCGAGGTGGGCTTCCGCAGCAAGATCGCCGTCAGTTCGCGCGACGAATCGATCGATCCCGTAGGCGCCTGCGTGGGCCTCAAGGGCAGCCGCGTCCGCGCGGTGGTGCAGGAGCTGGGCGGCGAGCGCATCGACATCGTGCCGTGGCACCCGGACCCCGAGACGTACGCCAAGCGCGCGCTGGCCCCGGCCCGCGTGGCCAAGGTGATCTCGGACTACGAGGCCCGCACCATGACGGCCATCGTCGATGAAGACCAGCTGTCGCTGGCCATTGGGCGCAACGGCCAGAACGTGCGCCTGGCCAGCCAGCTGATCGGCTGGCAGATCGACCTGTTCGGATCGCGCGAGTGGCTGGAGCGGGGCGCCGAGCGCGCGCTGTTCGGCGGCGGCGACGAGGCCGAGTACGAGAGCACCGACTTCGCCCTGCGCGACCTGGACCTGGCGCCCGCCACGCTGGCGGCGCTGGAGGCGGCCGGCTACAACACCTTCTTCGACATCATCGACCTGGAGCGCGAGGACTTCCTGCGCATCCCGGCCATCGGCGCCGCCGAGGCGGACCGCCTGGTGTCGGAAATCGAGCGGCTGACGGTGGAAGACGAGGACGAGGCCGCCGGCGGGTACGAGGATGGCACGGGCGAAGCGTTCCCTGGATCGGACGAGGGGAACGAAGGCGGGGGCGAGGCCTGGGCCGAGGACGGAGAAGCTGCTCCGGACTTGACTTCGGGCGCGGAACCGGAGAATTTGCCGCATTCCGACTGAGCCGAACGACGGACCCGCGCCGGGCCAGGGGGAGCGCGCGCTGCTGAACCTGATGGGGCTGGCCGCGCGCGCCCGCAAGCTGGTGTTCGGCACCGACATGGCCCGCGGGGCCGCCCGCGACGGGTCGCTGGCCGCCGCGCTGGTGGCGGCCGACGCATCGCCCACGCAGAGCAAGAAGCTGGTTCCGCTGCTGCAGGCCCGCGGCATACCCTACGCCGTCTGCCTTACGAGAGCCGACATCGGCGCCGCCATCGGGCGGGGGCCGGTTTCGGCCGTTGGATTCACTGACAAGAGTTTTGCGCGCCGTGCCCTGGAGTTGGCGGGCAGTCCGCCACAGGTGCAGGAACGAGCTGGAGGAGAGCCGTACTGATGCGAGTCTTAGAAGTCGCCAAGGAGCTGGGCGTTCCGGCAGAGGCCTTGGTGCACCTCCTCCGGGAGATGGACGTACCCGTTCGCAGCCACATGAGCGACGTGCCCGAGCAGGCCGTCGCCCGGGTGCGCACCGTCATCGAGCGGGAGCGCCGCCACGGCCACGCCGAGGCCGCCGAGGCGGTTTCGGCCGCGCTGGGCGACGCTTCCGCCGCGCCGCGCCGCCGCCGCCGCCGTCGTGAAGACGAGGGCGACGACATTCCCGCCGAGGCTTCGGCCGAGGGGGCGACGCCCACGGCCGCCGCGCAGACCGACGTCGACGCAGGCCCCGCCGCCGGCCAGAAGCCGGCGCAGGCCGACAGCACCGCGTCGCCCATCGCCGACGCGGCCGAGGCCATCGCCGCCGAAGCGGCCATGGAAGCCGCGGACCGCGGCGCCGACCTGGTGACGCGCGGCGGCCAGCCGCCCAGGGACGTCACCGTCGTCGTGGAGTCGGTGGATACCGATTCGGCTGCGCCGCGCGTGGACGCGGCGCAGCCCGCCGTTCCCGCGCCGCCCGCCGGCATCGTCGAGGACCGCCCGGCCCGCGCCGATGCCGACGAGCGCTCGGCCCCGCCGCGGCGCGACGAGCTGCGCCCGGCCGCCTCCGCGCGCCCCGGCCCGCAGTCCGCCCGTCCCGGTGGCCAGCCCGCAGGTCCGCAGTCCGCCCGTCCGGGGGGACCGCAGTCCGCGCGCCCCGGCGGCCAGCCGGGTGGGCCCCAGTCCGCCCGTCCCGGTGGACAGCCGGGTGGTCCGCAGTCGGCCCGCCCCGGTGGACAGCCCGGCGGGCCGCAGTCCGCGCGTCCGGGTGGCGACCGCCGTCCGTCGCCGCCGCCGTCGGTGCGCCCGGGCGCTCCCGCCGGTCCGCGTCCCGTTCGCCCCGAGGGGCAGCAGGCCGGGGGTGACGCGGCCCGTCCGCCGCGTCCGGAAGGGTTCGTTCCGCGCTCGGCGCGCAGCATGGCGCCGCCCGCGCCGCCGTCCTCGGCCCGCACGCAGTCGTTCGGCGGCCGTCCCGGCGACACCGCCGGCACCACGCCCACCGGCACCGCCGGTGCGGGTGCCAACGCGGGGAAGAAGAAGGACCGCAAGAAGGGCAAGAAGGGCCGGGCCGGCGTCGACCAGGGAGCGGTGGATGACAACTTCCGGAAGACGATGGCCGCGATGGAGACCGGCGGCCGCAAGAAGCGCCGGTCCCCCCGCGACCAGGGTCCCTCGCAGCACGAGCGCCGCGAAGAGGAGATTTCGCGCCGCCGCGCCGAGGAAGCTACCACGGTTCGCGTCAACGAGTTCCTGACCGTGGCGGAGCTGGCGGAGCTGATCGACGTACCGCCCACGCAGCTGATCGGGTCGGCGTTCAAGAACCTGGGGCTGATGGTCACCATCAACCAGCGGCTGGACTTCGACCAGATCGAGCTGC
>NZ_DATBNB010000337.1 GCF_036554565.1 Longimicrobium sp.
GCTCCCGCGGCATGCACCGGCACAGCGTCGAACCCATCCGAAGTTCCCCCCTCTCCCGGCGCAGTTTGCCGGGGGAGGGGCGGGGGAGGGGCCTTCCTGGGCCGGCATCCGCAGTTCTCGAAGCGCCCAGCCCCGTTTGGCGCGAATCGGTGTCGGCCCTTCCGCCTACCGACCGCCTATCGCCCGTCTACCGCGCGCTGCGGGCGAGGAGGGCCGCAAGCGCGCTCTCGTCGAACCACCGCCCGCGCGCCACCACCCCGGTGATCGCCTGCGAGTTCCTGATGTCGTCCAGCGGGTTCGACGAAAGCAGGAGCAGGTCCGCGCGCCTGCCCACCTCCACCGTGCCGAAGTCGTTCTTGCGCAGGTACGCGGCGGCGTTGCGCGTGGCGGCTGAGAGCGCTTCGTAGGGCGACAGCCCCAGCTCGACGAAGTTCTGCAGCTCGTCGTGCACGGAAAATCCGGGGACGGCGCCCGGCACCGGCGCATCCGTGCCCACCAGCAGCGGGACCCCGGCCCGGTGCATGGCCTGCAGCATCCGCCGCTGATAACCCAGCGCAGCGCGCAGGTGGGCCAGCCGCCGCGGATGCGCGAACGTAAGCGACCGCCCGTTCTTTTCGCGGATCCACTGTCCCTCGTACAGCGGGCCCGGAACGTACCTCGTTTCCGGGCGGGCGAGTTCGCGATCCAGGTCTTCCGCCTGCGTGATGATCCCCTCGAAGATGACGAGCGTCGGCGTCACGTACGTTCCCGCCTCGGCCGTGATCCGCGCGAAGTACGGGATGACGGCCGTGTCCAGCTTGGCGTCCTGCGCCGCCAGCGTGTCGGAGCTGCGGAACCCGAAGTACTGGTACAGGAACTCCTCCATGTGCACGATCCCGCGCTGGCCCGAGCCCAGCGTGGCCTCCAGCCCGGCCGGACGCACCACGTGCCCCACGACGGGCATTCCCAGCTGGTGCGCGCGAAGCGTGATGCCGCGGTACCCTTCCACCGACAGCCGGTTGTAGACCTTCATCAGGTCGTAGCCCGCGGCGTGGTCCTGCTCCACGCGACGCATTCCGCCCTCGCGCGTCATCGCCGAGTCATTGGCCTGGGCGCGCGCGATGTACAGCGTGGGTCCGGGCCGGTGGCCGGCGTTGATGGCTGCGCGCAGCTGAAGGCGGGCCGAATCGCCCGGCAGCCCCATCCCCCCCAGTTCGATGGCCGTGGTGACGCCCTTGGCCAGGAGCACGGCGGCGAGCACGGTGTCGATGTCCAGCCGGTTGCTCAGGTGGATGTGCGCGTCCACCAGGCCCGGCATCAGGTATCGGCCGCGCCCGTCGATCACCCGCGCCCCCGCCGGCACCGCCGTTCGCCCCGCGCGCCCGACCGCGTGGATGCGCTCCCCGTGGACGATCACCGTCCTGTCGTGCAGCACGGTGTCGCTCGTCATCGGGATTACGTTCACGTACGTGATGGCGATCACGTCGCCGGCGCCGGCGGGCAGCGATGCGGATTCCGGGTTCCGCGAGCACGCGGCGAGGAGGATGAGCAGGATGGATCGCTTCACGCGGGACCTCTCGGTGGGGTGGGGGAGGGTGTCGCGTGATTGGACACGGGCGGGGCGCTGAAGGTTTGATCCCGCGCCGGGCCAGGTGGCGCACGTCGGTGTCCGAGAGGCGGTGTGCGGATCGTTCGAGGCGTCAGGCGGAGACGGCGCCTGATACGCGTGAGGCGGCCCCGGAAGTCCGTGGCCGCCTCTTCTGATGGTGTTGCGTGACGGGGGCGTCAGCGGCGGGCGAGGAATGCCCGTGCAGCGGCCGCCTCCGGGCGGTCCGGGTCGGCCTTGGCCATCAGCGCCAGCAGCTGGCGGAAGTAGTCCGCCGCGGCGGCGCGTTCGCCCGAGGCCTGCGCGGCCCGCGCAGCGCCGAAGAGGGCGCGCGCGCGATTCGGCTCGCGGCGCAGCGTCTCGCGGTACGCCGCCAGCGCCTCCGCCGGGCGGCCTACCTCCAGCAGCAGGTCGGCCTGCAGCTCGCGCGCGGGGAGCAGCGGGCCGGGCATCACCGGGTGCTTCTCCACCGTCTCCTCCAGCTCCGCCGCCTGCCGCGCCAGCTGCAGCGCGCGATCGCGGTCGCCGCTGGCGTGGGCGATCCAGGCTTCGGCGGCCAAGCGCTGCGCCCCGACGGCCGTCGCCCAGTACGATTCTCCCGCGGCCGTCAGGCTGTCGGCCAGCAGGGCGAGCGCATCCACGGACTGCCGCGCGTCACCCGGCGAGCCCGCCCGCGCCGCGCCGAGACCGCGGGCGAAAAGCCGGATGGCCCGCACGTACGCCGGCGCCGACGCGGGCACCATCAACTGCGCGGCGTCCGTCCACCGTCCGCGCTCCAGCGCCAGCCGCGCCTGCATCGCGCTGAAGTTGTAGCTGGTGATTCCGGCGCCGTAGAACCGGTCGGGGTTCTGCACCGCGCGCTCCACGACTCGTGCGGCCTCGCGGTCGCGTCCCTGCTGGAGGTACGCGTACACCAGGTAGTCCATGGGATGGACGGCCGCGTTGCTGTCGGGCTCGGCGGCGGCGGAGCGGCGGTTGGTTTCGATCGACTCGTCCCAGTAGCCCAGGCGCGTGAAGATGTGCGAGGGCATGTGCAGCGCGTGCGGCGCGTCCGGGGCCACGCCGGCGTACCGGCGCGCCGCATCCAGCGCCCGCTGCGCGATGGGCGGGGCGTCGAAGGCGTGAATGGTGTAGTGCGCCAGCCCCGGGTGATCCGGCCGTTCTCGGAAGAGGGGCTCCAGGATGGCGGCGGCTGCGAGCTGCCTGGTGTACTGCAGGTCCGACGGCGGGGCGTTCGCGATGAAGGCGCGCGCCAGGAAGATCGCGGCCTCGGCGTCTTCCGGGTGCGCCTCGTGGAGGCTGCGCATGGCGGCCTCGTGCGCCTGGAGCCGCGCGCGGTAGGGCGTGGCCTGATGGTCCGCGTACAGCGCCAGGGCGGCGCGCGCATACATCTGCTCGCGATGCGTGGCGGCAGCGGCCAGCTCGGTCGATCGCTGGGCGGCTTCCAATCCCCTCGCCAGGTTCGCGGGCGAGGGCGAGGCACCCGTGAACGGGTTGCCGAGCAGCGTCATGGAGATGCCCCAGTGCGGCATCGGGCAGCGCGCGTCGGCGGCGGCCGCCTGCTGGAACTCGCGCTCCGCGGCATCGAACCAGAAGGAGTGGAGCATGGCCACGCCGCGCTCGAAGTGCGCCTGGGCCGGCGGCGCGCACGACGTGGGGAACTCCACCTTTCCGATGCCGCTGGCGTGCGCGGCATGTGCATGGTCCTGTGCCGCGGCGGGAGTCGCGATGAAGAGTGCAACCGCGGCTGCGGCGAGGGAGGTGGTGCGGGAACGGCGGGCCATGGCGGCCTCCTGGGTAGGCGGGGAAGCTTCGATGCGCCCGCACGATAGCCCGTCCGGCCGGGGAAGGAAAGCATTTCGGCAACTGCTCCCGCCGCAGCTGCGGATGACGGCGTCCCCGAAGGTCGGCGGGGAGTAGCAGCGGCGCCAGCTTGCGATTCCTTCCCTGGAAGGGTTGACCGCAGTCGGAAACGCGTGCGGCTCCCGATGCGCGCCGCGCACCGGGAGCCGATTCCATCGTAACTGTGTGACCGGCCGCGCGAGGGCGACGGCGGGATCCTGCTACGGGGCCCCGCTGGAGGCGGAGAGCGCTCCAGGATTGCCGGGTTGCTGCCGGTTCGCCGCCGCCGTGCCGCTGCTGGCGGCCGGGCCTACCTTCTCGATGGCGAGCAACGTGTGCAGGGCCACGGGATAGTCTTCCTTGTACCGGTTGGCCGCCCAGTTGGGGATGTACGCCTCGAGCCCGCGGGAATAGCCGATGCTGTGAAACTTCGTCGAGATGACCAGCGCGTCGCCCCGCTTGAGATCCAGCGAGTCGATGGTGCCCTGCAGGCCTCCCGGCATCCCGATGATGATGCGGTCGATGTTCGACGAGTCCGCGCGCTCCAGGAACTGCACCCTGTCGAGATAGTAGTGCTGCGGCACGCCGTCGATCACTCTTTCCGTCGCACGGAGGATCACGCGTTCATCCGTCAGCGGCTGCTTGGATGGGTCGGGGCCTTCGTAGGGATCGAAGATGCTGTCCAGGATCGGATCACAGGCGGCGAGCCCGACGCCGACGAGCAGAAGCGCCAGGGCGCGCGAAGCGTGGGTGAGCAGCGTCATGCGCGGTCCTTCTCCTATCGATTGCGGATCTCACTCTCTGGTCACCTACCCACCGAGCGCTTCGGCGGGGCGTGCCTTGCTCGCCGGATTGTACACCGCGTTTTGCCCGCGGTTTCCGGCACGCAGGCAGCCGGGGATCCGTGCGTGCCGCGGCTGGAGATGACCGTTCCGCCGCCCCCCTGCGTTCAACGCCGAGGCCACCCGCGGTCGCGTTCGGCCACCAAACGCGTTCAGTTGGCCGCGTTTGAGGGGCGGCGGACCTTTATTACCGCGAACAGGTTGAGGCTCTGCCCGATGCGTAGCCGGGTGCCCCTGCCATTCACGATTTCCCAGCGCTCCTCGTACAGCCGCTGGTCGCGCGGGGCGATCAAGGGAATGGAGAAGGTATAGCTGGCCTGTGGGGGGACGGGTCGGTCCAGTGGAACGGAGGTCACGCCGCTCTCCCGAGACGCAGTGGCGTATAGAAACCGGAGCGCTAGACTGCGGGCGGCCCAGGTGCACTCGCCGTCGTTCCGCAGTGTCCACGTTTTTCGGACCGTGTCTCCGGCCGTCACCACCGTGCTGTCCTGGATCCGCTCGCTTCGCAGCCAACCAACGAGTTCCTCTCCCGCACTGCACGCGCGGTGACCGCCCAGCCGGCCTCCCGGTTCCCGGCGGTCGCGGATCGTGCCGCGCACCTCGAGCATCTCCCCAAGCGCCCGGTTCGCCGTCCGCACCTCCCACCGCTCCTCCGCGCGGCCCGCCGCGGGCGCGCGCATCAGCACCTCGAAGGTGTAGGCGTCGGCCGGGCGGATCGGCTCGTCCGTGCGGAGCTCTACGATCTCCGGATGGCTGAGCCGGGTGCCCGTCGCGCCTGCGTAGCGAACGCTGACCTGTCCTGGCTGCCAGACACACTTTCCGCGGTTGATCACCGTCCACGTGGCGGTGAATGCCTCCTGCGGCCAGAGGACCGTCGAGTCCGGGTGGCTGGCGGCCAGATAGCCCGCGCGGACATTGCTTTCGGCGCAGGGAGGAACCGGGTGCGGCAGTACCTGGAAGCGTTCGCGAAGGAGCGGCCGGCCGTCGACCACGACTGGACGGCCCTCCCCGTCCTGGAGCACCCAATCCTCTCCGTAGTCGGCTGGCGTAGACGGAGCCGTGACCTTGTGCATCACGCTGATCGTGTCACCCGGGCCCAGTACGCGCCCCAGCGGAAGCATGCTTGTCTCGATGTTCAACGGATGAGGACCGATCGTGGCCACACGCCGCATAGCGTATGCGGAGTCCCACGTGCACCGGCCGGCGTTCCGCAGGACCCAGAGCGGGCTGTACGTGCGCCCTGGGGCGAGCGGGTTGTTAATCTCCGGCTTGAACTCCTTGCGCACGACGTGGCCTACCGCCTCGCCGGTTCGGCAGGGCCGGGGGGCGGCGGCGCCCTTCGTCGGGAGCAGGGCCCACACGCCGGAGGCCGCGAGCATGGTGATCGCAAGTCCCGCCGCTACCGCCCACTGAGATCGGCGCAGGCGGGGAGCCGGAGGCGACTTCGGGGCGCCGGTTTCCGCGGGGGTCGATGCCGCGACGCTGGTTTCCGCAGGGCTGGATGCCGACGTCCCGGATTCCGCGGGGCTGGCGGGCGGGGTGTCGACCCACTTCTGCTGCAGGGCTTCCCGCCGCAGTTCGTCGACGGCCTCCGAACTGACCCCCCGCGCCCGGGCCATCGTGGCCAGGGCCTCGACCTCCTCCCACGCGCCCGTTGCCGCGGCCCCGCGGCAGACCGCCTCGACCGCTTTCACGAGCAGCGTCCGGTAGTGTCTCCTCTGATCGGTTACCCACTCCACGAGGGTTTTGGTCGGGAGCTTGGAATCGATTCCCACCAGGAACGGTGCCGTGTACGCCTCCAGCGCAGCGGACACCGTTTCCCTGGTCGGGTGATCGGCCGCCGCCTCGACCAGGTCCGTGTCGGCTGCCAAAGCCTGACCCAGCGCGACGGGGTCGATGTGCTGGGGGATGTACACATCGCCGAGCGCGCCCCGCAGCGTCTTCAACGCGGTGCTGAGGTTCGAGCGGAACTCCGCGTTTGGCCAGAAGAGCTTTCCCAACTCCGTTCGCGGCATTGGATGCTGGGCGTACCGCAGCCGGACCAGGAGGGAAAGGTTCAGGGGCGCAAGGTGGATTTTCCTGCCGCCGACGAACACGCCGGGCGAGGCCGTCAACGTGCGAAGCGTAGCATCCATGAGGGTTTCCGCTGTTATTCAGGGATTGTTCAGACCCGCTCATCAAGGTTCCGAACGTCTTCATTCTCCTTCAGGGCTGCCGCGCGCCATCGTGTTCGCGCAGGTCGGGCCACCGCTTTTCACGGGACCGGCAACCACGGGAGGCGACAAAAAAATAAGCTGGCGGATGGCGCTCGTCACGTGTCCCGGCACGGCGAGCGCCAACCGGGAGGAGGAGGAGGCCGCGGCCGGACCTGCGCCCTTTGCACCCAATCAAATTCCTGGAGGAGAACGATGAAGAATCAGATGACGAAGCTGGTGCTCGTATCGATGGCGGTGCTCACGGCCGCCGCGTGCACCGACCGGTCGCGTCAGCCGGCCGCGGCGGAGCCGGAGATCGGGCCCGAGCTTCAGCAGCAGCTGCAGGTGAACGAGCGGAACGCGGCGTACCTGG
>NZ_DATBNB010000338.1 GCF_036554565.1 Longimicrobium sp.
CGTCCCTTTGCCCTGCACGACCTGTTCTGCATCGCCGCCAACGGCGGCGACCGCGACCAGGCCGAAATGTACGCCCGCGCGGCCTTCCGCAGCTACGGCCGCCGCCACCCCCGGCTCCCCGCCCTGGCGCACGACGTAGCCTGGTTCTGGATGCTGCAGCGGCACTACGGGCGCGCGCTGGAGATGTTCCGGGCGGTGCTGCGGCACGTGCCCCGCCCGCCGGAGCGGATGGTGGTGCTGGCCAACATCGCCCGCAGTGCCGCCGGCCTGGGCGACGCCGAGGGGTACGAGGCGGCGTGGAAGGAGGTGTGGCGCATCGTCGAGAACCGCGCCGACACCGAGCGCGTGGCCGAGGCCATGATCAGCCTGGCGCACGGCGCCTACTCGCTGCGCGAGGGCACGCGCATGGAGATGTCGGCCAGCCTGGCCCTGCGCGTCGCCACGCGCCGGCACGAGGCACAGGAGCGGCTGGCGGCCGAAGACCTGCTGAACCGCGCCCGCAACCTCAAGGCGCGCCGCCGCCGGGGCGCCGCCCTGCCGCCCCTCCCGCCGCCGGTGGAGCCGGAGCCCGGCGCCGAGCCGTCCAGCGCCGACCAGCTTCACGACGACCTGGTAGAGGCGCTGCTCGAGGTGCCGCTGCCGTGAGGGCGCACCCGCGGGCGGAGCGCTCGCGCCCTCCGCCCGCCGCTCGCTGGACTCAGGTACCCGAGCCCAGCGAGCCGCCGTAGCCGGTGCTGTCCGACGGCGTTACCTCCGGCGGGGCGCTCTGCGTCGCCGCCGAGTCGGGGGAGGGGGCCTGCACGTCCAGGCGCGCACGCTCCGGCGCGGTAACGCCGTCCGTGCGGCCGCACGCGGCGACGGCCACCAGCAGGGCCGCGGCGATCAGGAATGCCTTGGGGGTGCGAATCATGGGCTGCATCTCCTTGGGAGAAGTGGTGTGTCAGGGTGGGCGCGCCGCCCGCCCGTCTCCCAAGGTATCGAATCTCGTTTACTTCGTACACTTTAGCGGTTGGCGGCGCGGGTCAGCCTCGTGATGCGCAGTGGCGGTTCGGGTGCGGGAACGTGGGGCTGACGAGAGGCTAGCGGGAGCGAAGGGATGCTTCATGTGCAGATGTCTCACACGGTGGCCGCTTTGTCCACCCTTTAATTCCGGCTCCACGCGCGTAGGTTAGGGATGAACGCGGCCCATCACCCTCTCACCCGTCCATCGAATGCCCCTGCATCCCGACCGTCCGCTGGTGCTTGGACACCGCGGCGCCCCGTTGGAGGCGCCGGAGAACACCATGCGCGGCTTTCGCCTGGCGGTGGCGCACGGGGCGGACGGTGTGGAGCTCGACGTTCAGCCGGCGGCGGACGGCACCCCCGTGGTCATCCACGACCTGTCGCTGGACCGCACCACCGACCGCACGGGTGCCGTCGCGGCGCTGACCTGGCCCGCCATCGCCGAGGCGCGCGCGGGGGGCGAGCCGGTGCCGCGCCTGGAAGAGGCAGCAGCCTGGGCGGCGGAGAGCGGGGCGTGGGTGAACGTCGAGATCAAGTCGCCCGGAGCGGGGGCGGCGTCCGTGGCGGCAATGGAGGCGGCGGGGGTGATGGAGAGGACGGTGTTCTCCTCCTTCGTCCCCGAGGTGATCGCGGAGCTGGGGCGCGTGGCACCGCACGCCCGCCGCTACTTCCTCACGGAGCGCTGGGACGACGAGGTGCGGCGGACGGTTCAGGATCTCGGCGCGCACGGCGTCTGCCCGCATCACTCCATCGCCACGACGGCGCTGCTGGCGGAACTTCGTCAGGCCGGACTTGGAGTGGTGGTATGGACGGTGGACGATCCCGAACGCATCCGTGAGCTGGTGCGCGCCGGGGTGGATGCCGTGATCACGAACCGCCCG
>NZ_DATBNB010000339.1 GCF_036554565.1 Longimicrobium sp.
TCACCGTGAAGGTGCAGCGGGTGGGCGTAGAGCAGCCCATCACCTTTACCATCGTGCGCGAAGAGATCCACGTCCGCTCCGTTCCGAACGCGTACATGGTGGCTCCCGGCGTGGGCTACGCGAACCTGGTGATGTTCAGCGCAACCAGCACCACCGAGCTGCGCGCCGCGATCGACCGGCTTCGCACCGAGGGCGCCCGCTCGCTGGTGCTGGACCTTCGCGCCAACCCGGGCGGCCTGCTGGACCAGGGCGTGGGCGTGTCGGACCTGTTCCTGAAGCGCGGCGAGTCCGTCGTGGAGATCCGCGCGCGCGACCCGCAGGAAAGCGAAACGTACCGCGCCGCCGACGACCAGGCGTACGAGGGGCTGACCGTAGCGGTGCTGGTGGACGGCTACAGCGCCAGCGCGGCCGAGATCGTGGCCGGCGCGCTGCAGGACCACGACCGCGCCATCGTGCTGGGCACCACCACGTACGGCAAGGGCTCGGTGCAGACGCTGCTGCCGCTTTCCGGGGGCAACGCGCTGAAGATCACCACGGCCAAGTGGTACACGCCCGTGGGCCGCTCCATCCAGAAGGAGGCCACGCGCGGCGAGGGGCAGGAGGAAGCCCGGGTGGAGGATGACGACGAGGTGCTGGGTGCCGACGGCACGCCGGTGACGGCCGCGGACACCACCAAGAAGGTGCCCTACCGCACCGACAGCGGACGTACGGTATTCGGTGGCGGCGGCATCGTCCCCGACCTCATCGTGCGGCAGGACACCGCGGTGGAGGCGGAGAAGGAGTTCTTCCGCGTGGCCTCGCGCAGCGCGGCCAAGTTCCAGAACGCGCTGTTCGGCTACGCGGTGGCGTACGAGCGGGCCCACCCGGAGCTGCGGCCTGACTTCGCGGTCACGCCGGAGATGCGCCGCGGCTTCTACGACCGCCTTCGCGCGGCCGGCGTGGACGTGACCTGGGAGGTGTTCCAGGGCGCCCAGCGCTTCATCGATGCGCGGCTGATCGACGAGATCGCGCGCAGCAAGTTCGGCGCGTCGGTGGCCGCGCGCCGCGACGACCCCACGGACCGCGTGCTGCAGGAAGCCATCCGGCTGCTGCAGCAGGCGCCGAACACCCAGGCGCTGCTGCGCGCGGCGCAGCAGCAGCCCGCGGCGGCGTCTCGCAGCCGCTGACGCGGGTTGCGGCGCTTGCCGCAAGCTTCGCGGACCTGCTTTCGGGGCTGGTGGGATTTGGAGGAGGGGTGCTCATGGTGCCCTTCCTCTACTTCTTTTCGCCCAGCGCGCTCCGCGCGGGTGGCGTTCTTCGCAAACGATTCTACCTGACGTTCCGGCGATGTCCGACAGCTTCGTAGAGGTGACCCGCGGACCGGTGGTGGAAAGCCGCCACCGGGTGCACGTGGCGGTGGTGGATGCCGAAGGTACGCTGCGCGCGTACTCGGGAGACCCCGACATGGTGACGTTCTGGCGCTCGTCGGCCAAGCCGCTGCAGGCCATCCCGGTGGTGGACGACGGCGCGTACGACCGCTTCGGGTTTACCCCCGCCGAGCTGGCCGTCATCTGCGGCTCGCACAGCGGCTCGCCGGCCCACGTACGGACGGTGGAGGGGCTGCTGGAAAAGATCGCGCTGACGGCCGAGGCGCTGGCGTGCGGCCCCCACGCCCCGTTCCACGACGGCACCCGGCGCGCGCTGGTGGAACAGGGGCTGGAGCCGGGGCGCCTTCACAACAACTGCTCCGGCAAGCACGCGGGGATGATGGCCGTCGCCCGGGCCCGCGGGTGGGACCCCGAGGGATACCAGTTGCTGGAGCACCCGGTGCAGGCGCGCCTGCTGACCGAGGTGGCGCGCTGGGCCCGCATGCCCGCCGAGGCCATCGGCCTGGGGGTGGACGGCTGCGGCGTGGTCTGCTACGCCATGCCCCTGCGGCAAATGGCGCTGGCCTACGCGTCGCTGTCGGCCGCGGCGCGGCGGGGCGAGCGCGGGCCGGCGACGGTAGTCGAGGCCATGGCCGCGCACCCGGAGATGGTGGCGGGCGAGGGGCGCATCTGCACGGAGCTGTCGCGGCTGACGGAGGGGCGCATCTTCGCCAAGGTGGGCGCCGAGGGCGTGTACTGCGTGGGCAGCCCCGGCGCGGAGCTGGGGATCGCCCTGAAGGTGGAGGATGGGACCAATCGTGCGCTGGCCCCGGCCGTCGCGGGGGTGCTGCGCGAATTGGACCTGATTTCGGAGGACGACTTCGGGGCGCTTCACCGGTACGTGTTCCGCGAGATCACCAACACGCGCGGCGAGGTGACGGGCGAGGTGCACCCCGCCATCCGTCTTCGCGCGGCGGATGCCTGACGCGTCCGGCCGGGCGGCGCTCCTGCGCGTCGCCGCCGCCCTCGCCACGCGCGACACGGGGACCATCCGCGACGCGATGCAGTCCGCGGCGGCTTCGGCGGACCCGGTGGCGGTGGAGGAGGTGCTCCTTCAGTCGCACCTGTTCGTGGGCTTTCCCGACGCGCTGAACGCCATCGCCCTGTGGCGGAACGTGAGCGGGCGCCCGGCGCCGGACCCCATCCGCGAGGACCCGTCCGGCTGGGAGGCGCGGGGGGAGCGGGTGTGTTCCACCGTCTACGGCGGCAACTACGGAAAGCTGCGCGAGAACGTGCGGGGCCTGCACCCGGACTTCGACGGGTGGATGGTGACGGGCGGGTACGGACGGGTGATCGGGCGGCCGGGTCTGGATCTGAAGACGCGCGAGCTGTGCATCGCGGCGCTTCTGGCGGTGTGGAACGTGCCGCGCCAGCTTCACTCCCATCTTCGCGGTTCCCTGAACGCCGGCGCCACCGTGGACGAAGTGGACGAGACCGTCGAGATCGCCTGCGGGATGATTTCTGACGACCGGGCGGCGGAGGTGAAGGCGCTGTGGGGGGAGATTAGGGGCCGGGCGGGGGAGTAGGTCCCAGGCCGAGGCGAGCACGGGCGAATGAATTCGCTGCAACAACCACACGAAGTCCGCCTGCGCGGACTGGCTTGCCTGGGTGTGAGTTGAAGGGTGTGCGCGCGCCGGAATCCGATGCAGTTCTCCCCCTCTCCCGCTTGCGGGAGAGGGGGCCGGGGGGAGAGGGCAGCCGGGGAGTGCGCCGGAACGGCCGAAGCGTGCCGAGCCAAGCCAGGGAAGCCGTCGCGTGCGCCGCTGCCCCCGACACGCACCGGGCTGGCTCCCTTCCCCCACGCAGTTTGTGGGGGAAGGGCTGGGGATGGGGGGCGCCAGGGTCGCGCACAGGACTGGGCCATTCCGCACGTATTCATGCACGCGCCGGGTCGGACTGGCGGCGCGGCGACATATCCATTTCGGAGTGAGGCAGAGCGGTGTTCCTGGATTACGCTGAGATCAACGTGAAGGCGGGCGACGGCGGTGCGGGTGCGTCGTCCATGCGCCGCGAGTCGATGACCCCGCGCGGCGGCCCCGACGGCGGCGACGGCGGGCGCGGCGCCGACGTCATCCTTCGCGCCGACGGCCAGCTCACCACGCTGCTGGACTACCGATACCGCCAGCAGTACAAGGCCGAGAGCGGCCAGAAGGGCGCGGGCGCCAACTGCACCGGCCGCAGCGGCGAGCCGCTGGTGCTGCGCGTGCCCCCCGGCACCGTCATCCGCGACGTGGAAACCGAGGAGCTGCTGGGTGAGTTGCTGGAGGATGGCGAAGAGATCGTCATCGCCCGCGGCGGCAAGGGCGGATGGGGTAACGCGCGCTTTGCCACGGCCACCAACCAGGCTCCCCGCCGGGCCGACCCCGGCGAGCCGGGCGACGCGCGGCGCATCGCGCTTGAGCTGAAGCTGATCGCCGACGTGGGGCTGGTGGGCGAGCCCAACGCCGGAAAGAGCACGCTTCTCTCGTCCGTCTCGGCGGCCACGCCAAAGGTGGCGGACTACCCGTTCACCACGCTCACGCCCAACCTGGGTGTGGTGCAGCTGTCGGGGAACCGCTCGTTCGTCATCGCCGACATCCCCGGCATCATCGAGGGCGCGCACGAGGGCAAGGGGCTGGGTCACCAGTTCCTGCGCCACATCGAGCGCACCCGCACGCTGGCGCTGATGATTCCCGGCGACGCGCTGGAGCCCCAGGCCGAGTACGACAAGCTGCGCTCGGAGCTGCGCGAGTACTCCGAGGAGCTTGCCCAAAAGGCGCACTGCGTGGTGTTCACCAAGGCCGACCTGCTGCCGCCGGACTGGCCGGAGCCGCGGGTGGATGCGCCCGACGCCTGGGGCCAGTTCTCGATCTCGTCCGTCGCGCAGAAGGGGCTCGATCCCTTCCTGGAGGCGCTGTGGACCCAGGCCGCGGCCGCCCTGGCCGCGGAGCGCGGAGACGAGGAAGTGGAGCCTTGGCGCCCCTGACGCGCGCCGGTGGGGACACGTGTGGTCCGGGTTTTTGGCTGCCCCTTCCGTCCGGATCAACTGATAGGTAGCTTCGGCGGAGCGATCGTCCGCCGGACAGAGCGGACGCGGATTCCCGCCGTCCGCTCTTTCTCATGCCGCTGGCCAGCGCCGCCCTCGAAGACGTCGTTCGCATCGCCATCGTCCCGGGGATCGGGCCGGCGCGGCTGGCCGCGCTCATCGCCCGGTTCGGCTCGGCGGAGCGCATCCTTGCCGCGCCCGCGGCCGCCATTGCCGCCGTTCCGGGCTTCGGGCCCGAGTTCGCGCGGCGCGTGGCGGGTGCGGGCACGCCCGAGGGCCGGGCGAGGGCGCGCGAGGCGCTTCGTGTTCTCGCCGACGTCGGCGCCACGGCCATCACCTCCGAGGACGAAGATTATCCCGAGGCGTTCCGCGGGCTGGCCGATCCACCGTTCGTCCTGTACGCCGCGGGTGACCTCGGGCTGCTGCGCCGCCCGGGCGTGGGCGTCGTCGGCACGCGGGCGCCCACCCCGTACGGCCGCGCCTCCGCCGCGGGGCTCACGCGTGAGTTGGCGCGCGCGGGCTACGTGGTCGTCAGCGGAATGGCGAAGGGCATCGACGCGGTCGCGCATGCAGCGGCGCTGGACGCGGGGGGCGCCACGGTGGGTGTGCTGGGGCACGGCATCGACCGCGCCTATCCGCCCGAGAATCGCGGCCTGTTCCGCCGCGTTCGCGAGCACGGCCTGCTCATCTCGGAGCTGCCGCCCGGCGAGGAGCCGCTGGCGGGCAACTTTCCCCGGCGCAATCGGCTGATCGCCGCGCTCAGCGCGGGCGTGCTGGTGGTGGAGATGGGCGAGAAGAGCGGCGCCAAGCATACCGTGGATTTCGCGCTGGAGCTGGGGCGCGAGGTGTTCGCCGTCCCTGGTCCCATCGGCTCGGCGGCGAGCGCGGGAACCAACCAGCTGCTGAAGGACGGCGCCCGCCTGGTGACGTCCGCGCGCGACATCCTGGAAGAGCTGCACGGCGTTGGGCTGGTGCCGCATCACGTCGAGGAGGGCCGACCCGCCTCGGGGCCGTCGCCATCCGTGCCGACGCCGCCCGCGGTCGCCCTCGCGGGCGACGAGCTGCAGGTGTTCCGCGTGCTCCGCCCCGATCCACGCCACGTCGACGCGCTCGCGGCCGAGGCTGGGCTGGGCGTCAGCGGCACCCTCGCGGCGTTGCTGGGTTTGGAGCTTCACGACCTTGCCGAGGCGTTGCCGGGCAAACACTTCAAGCTGCGGTGACGATCGCCACCGTAGGCATCCACCCCTTCTCGTTCGCGAAGCCGTCATGCGCGGCGCGGCCGTGAACAGCTACGCGGCGCCGGACGGCATCTACGTCTTCGCGCGCCGGGATCTGGGGCCGGCGCGGGCGGCGGGCACCGCCGACTAGGCGCGGCCTTGGGTTTTGTGACCGCTGCCGCGCCCTGGCTGAAAGGCAGCCGCGGCTAGATCCTTCGCCCCGCGTGGGATCGTCGGTGGGAAGGTGTCGCTCGCCTGGGGCTCAGGATGACAGGCTTTCGGTGTTCGGGCCGGTGCGCGTGCCGGTCCGCTTCCTTGCGCAGGGGAACGCGCGGCCGGTTCGGGTGTCGTTACCCCCATGCTTCCCAACGCGTTGCCTGATCTCCCGGCCGCACGTCCGCGGTCGCTGTACGTGCACGTGCCGTTCTGCACGCGGCGCTGCTCGTACTGCGACTTTGCCGTGCAGGCCATGCGTGACCCGCCGGTGGATGCCTGGCTGGATGCCGTCGCGGGCGAGATGCACATGCTGTCGGATGAGCGGGGCTGGGGCGCGCCGCTGCGGCTGGACACCGTCTACATCGGCGGGGGGACGCCGTCGCTGCTGGGGCCCGACGCCATGGCCGCGCTCCGCGAACACCTGCGCCCCTGGGCGGAGTGGGACGACGCGGCGGAGTGGACGTGTGAGGCCAATCCCGAGAGCTTTACGCCTGAGGTGGCCCGCGGCTGGCGGGCCGCCGGGGTGAACCGCATCTCCCTGGGCGCGCAGACGTTTCATGAGCCCACGCTGCGGTGGATGGGCCGCCTTCATGGCGTGGACGGCCCCGCCCGCGCGTTCGACGCGGCGCGCGCCGCCGGGTTCGGCAACGTGAGCGTGGACCTGATCTTCGGCGTGCCGTCGCGCCTGGGGCGCGCCTGGGGCGACGACCTGGTTCGAGCGCTGCTGCTGGAGCCCGAGCACGTTTCGCTCTACGGGCTGACCGCCGAGGCCGCCGCGCCGCTGGGGCGCTGGGTGGGCGAGGGCCGCGAAACGCTGGCCGACGAAGACCGCTACGCCGACGAGTACCTGCTGGCGCACAACACGCTATGCGGCGCGGGCTTCGAGCACTACGAGGTGAGCAACTTCGGCCGGCCGGGGCTGCGCTCGCGCCACAACTTCGTCTACTGGACGGGCGAGCCGTACGCGGCGCTGGGGCCCGGGTCGCACGCCTTTTATCCCCCGCTGCGCCGCTGGAACGTGCGCAGCTGGGACGAGTATCGCGAGATGATCGCCTCCGGCCGCCCTCCCACGGACGGCGAAGAGGTGGTGGATGAGGAGACCGGCGGGCTGGAGCGCGCCTGGCTGCTGCTGCGTACGGACCAGGGCTGGCCGATGAAGGATGCGGGCGAGGCGGTCCGCCGGCTCGCGGCGGGATGGACTGATCGGAATCTGGCCGAGGCGCGGGAGGGGCGGCTGCGGCTTACGCCCGAGGGGTGGCTGCTGCTGGATGGACTGGCCGTGGAGATGGCCGGCGCGGCTGAGCAGGATGCTCGTTCCGCCTCCGGGCGGGGCGGGGAACGGGCTGACCTGGCCGCCGCGGGCGCAGGAAGCGCAAGCGGCGCCGCGGGTTGACGGCCCTGCGAGGGGAGGGCAGATTGATCGGGTTTTGCTTGGAACTCCAAAGGCCTTCGTGCCGCAGATGACCACGGGAGAACCTCTTTCCGAGCGCGAGCACCAGATCCTCGAGGCGGTGATCCGCACCTACGTCGAAACCGCCGAGCCCACGGGCAGCCGCACCGTGGCGCGCCGGTTCAAGCTGGGCATTTCGCCGGCGACGGTGCGCAACACCATGAGCGACCTCGAGGAAAAGGGCTACCTGTACCACCCGCACACCTCGGCGGGGCGGGTGCCCACGGACATGGCCTATCGCCTGTACGTGGACAGCCTGATGGACCGCCGAGCCCTGAGCGAGGCGGAGCGCACCTCCCTGCGCCACGAGCTGGCCGCCGGGGGTGACGTGGCCGCGGTGGAACGGCTGCTGCGCCGCGCCGCGCAGGTGCTGGGGCTGCTGACGCAGGAGCTGGGGATCGCCGTGGCACCGCGGCTTGATGAGGCCGTGCTGGAGCGGCTGGACCTGCTTCCCGTCTCCGAGGCCAAGGTGCTGCTGGTGATGACGCTGCGGGCCGCCGGCGTGCGCACGGTGTTCGTCGACGTGCCCGCCACCCTGCCGCCCAGCACGCTGGCCTCCGTAGCGCGCATTCTGAACGAGCGGCTGGCCGGGCACACGCTGCGGGAAATCCGCGGAACGCTCCCCGACCGCCTGCGCGACACCGTGGCCTCGGGCGACCCCGGCTCGGAGCTGCTGAACGTGTTCCTGCAGTCGGCCGAGGACTGGTTCGCCCCGGTGGGAACGGACGAGCTTCACCTGGGCAGCGCCTCGGTGCTGGCCGACCAGCCCGAGTTCAGCAGCGGCGAGCGCCTTCGCTCGCTGATCACGCTGACCGAGAGCCGCGACCTGCTGAAGAGCGCGGTCGCCGGGCGGGTGGACGGCGAGGGGCTGAAGGTGACGATCGGCGTGGAGCACCGCGACCCGGCGCTTTCGGGCTTCACGCTGGTGACGTCGGAGTACCACGTGGGCGGATTGAAGGGCGTCATCGGCGTGATCGGGCCCACGCGCATGCCGTACGAGCGGGTGATCGCCGTCGTGGAAAGCACGTCGTCGATGGTCTCGGACCTGTTGATGTGAAATCATGAACACCGCGATGAAAGACTACTACGAGGTTCTCGCCGTCGAAAAGACGGCCGATGGCGAGGCTATCAAGAAGGCCTACCGCAAGCTGGCCATGCAGTACCACCCGGACCGCAACCCGGGCGACAAGGCGGCCGAAGACCGGTTCAAGGAGGCCACCGAGGCGTACGAGGTGCTCCGCGACACCGAGAAGCGCGCGCTCTACGACCGCTACGGCCACGCGGGCGTCAAGCGCGGCGCGAGCGCGTCCGGCGGCGGCGGCGGGTTCGGCGGCTTCGGGTTCGAGGACGCGCTGAACATCTTCATGCGCGACTTCGGCGGCGGCGGCTTCGAAGACCTCTTCGGGCAGCGGCGCGGCCGCGGCGGCGTGCAGAAGGGCAAGGACCTGCAGATCAAGGTGCCCATCACCCTGCAGGAAGTGGCCACGGGCGTCCGCAAGACCATCCGCATCCGTACGCTGGACCCCTGCGACACCTGCAAGGCCACCGGCTCGGCCGACGAGGGCGGGGTGCAGACCTGCACCACCTGCCAGGGCGCCGGCCAGGTGAGGACGGTGCAGCGCAGCGTGTTCGGGCAGTTCGTCAGCGCCAGCGCGTGCCCCACCTGCCGCGGCGAGGGGAAGACGATCAAGAACCCGTGCCGGTCGTGCAACGGCGACGGTCGGCAGCGCGGCGAAAGCACGGTGGACGTCGACATCCCCGCCGGGGTGAGCAGCGACAACTACCTGACGCTGCGCGGCGCGGGCAACGCCGGCCCACGGGGCGGCCCCCGCGGCGACGTGCTGGCCGTGATCGAGGTGGAGGACGATGCGCGCTTCCAGCGGGAGGGAAGCGATCTGCTGTTCGAGCTGCCGGTTTCGTTCAGCCAGGCGGCGCTGGGCGGCGACGTGACCATCCCCACCGTCTACGGCGACGAAAAGGTAAAGGTGGCCGCGGGTTCGCAGAGCGGCGAAGTGATCACGCTGCGCGGCAAGGGGCTGCCCCACCTGGGCGGCGGCGGGCGCGGCGACCAGTACGTGCGCCTGAACGTGTGGACGCCCACCGAGCTGAACGCCGAGCAGGAGGAGCTGTTCCGCCGCCTGGCGCAGCTGGAGGGCCCCGTGCCCGGCGCGCGGCGCACCAAGGGGCTGTGGGACCGCGTGAAGGACGCCTTCGCCGCGTGACGGACCGCTGGCTGGTACTGGTCGTCCGCACCGCCGACCCCGAGCTGCTTCCGCTGGCCGCCGAGGTTCTGGCGCCGTACGGCGGCGGTGCGGTGCTGGAGGCCGAGGGCGGGCTGGTGGCGTACGCGGCCGAGCCGGGGGATGTGGATGCGTTCGTCCGCGAGCTTTCCGAGCGGCTGCGTGACGAGCTTCCCGCGGCGGC
>NZ_DATBNB010000340.1 GCF_036554565.1 Longimicrobium sp.
CAGGCAGCCACAGGGTGAAGCACGAGCCCTTCCCCGGCTCGCTGTGGGCCGTCAGGTCGCCCTTCATCCTGCGCGCCAGCCGCCGGCTGATCGCCAGCCCCAGCCCCGTGCCGCCCTGCTCGCGGGTGTACGCCTGGTCCACCTGCGTGAACGGCTCGAAGATGCGCTCGATCTCGTCCGCCGGAATGCCGATGCCCGTGTCGCGCACCTCCACGCCCACCCACGGCCCCTCACCCAGCCCCGTGCCCGGCGGCCTGCGCGCGCACACGCGCGAGCGAACGGAGATGCTTCCGCCGGCCGGCGTGAACTTCACCGCGTTGCCCAGCAGGTTCACCAGCACCTGCCGCACGCGGTCGGGGTCGCCCCGATAGCGAACGGGGTGCACGTCGGCCTCCGAAAGCGTCACGTTGCGCATGGCCGACTGCGGTGCCACCAGCTCCGCGGCCTGGCGCACCGCAGGAACCAGCGGCTCTTCCCCCGCGCGCACCTCCAGCCGCCCCGCCTCCACGCGCGCCATGTCGAGCACGTCGTCGATCAGCCCGCGCAGGTGCTGGCTGCTGGTGCGCACGCGCCGCAGGTAGTCGGCGTGCGCGGGAGACAGGTCGCCGCCGATGCCCAGCTCCATCAGGTCGGCATAGCCCACGATGGCGTTGATGGGCGTGCGCAGCTCGTGGCTCATGGTGGCCAGGAACTCGGACTTGGCGCGGCTCGATGCCTCCATCTCGATGAGCAGCCGCTCGCGCTCCTCGTCGGCCCGCATCCGTTCCGTCACGTCGCGCAGCACCACGGTGATCAGCCGCTGGTCGCCTACGGAGGAGGTGGAGATGGTGGCCTCGGCGGGGAACTGCGTTCCATCCGCCCTCAGCGCCGGAAACGCCCCGCGGCTCCCGTGCAGGGTGCGCGCGGTGCCGCCGGATTCGGCGGCCGCGGCCATCTGCCGCTCCGGAACGAAGCGGTCGATGCGGGTGCCCAGCACGTCCTCGGCGGCCACGCCGAACATCTGCTCGGCGGCGCGGTTGAAGAGCACGATGCGGCGCTCGTCGTCCGTGGTGACGATGGCGTCCATCGCCGAGCCTACGATGGAGGCCAGGCGCGCCTCGCGGTCGCGCAGCTCCTCTTCGGCCCGGCGTCGCTCCGTGAGGTCGCGGGTGACCTTGGTGAAGCCCGAAAGGCTTCCGTCCGGCGCGCGGATGGCGCTGATCAGCACGCTCGCCCAGAAGCGGGTGCCGTCCTTGCGCACGCGCCAGCCTTCCTCCGTGAACCGCCCGTTCAGCGTGGCTTCGCGCAGCACTTCGTCGGGATGGCCGCGCTCGCGCTCCTCGGTGGTATGCAGGAGCGACACGTGCTCCCCCACGGCCTCGGCCTCGGACCAGCCGCTCAGCCGCTGCGCGCCCAGGTTCCAGGTGACGATGCGGCCGCCCACGTCCAGTCCATAGATGGCGTAGTCGGTAACCGCCTCGACCATCTCGCGAAAGTGCAGCTCGCGGGCGCCCAGCTCTGCCCGGTGCACCTCTACGCGGTGCACCAGCCAGGCGACGGACACGCCCACGACCGACACCACCGCCAGCCCGATGGCGTCCGCGGCGTACTCCTCCGTCTGGGGGTCGCTCGGCAGCAGGAAGAGCACGAACGCGCCCACCACGCTGAAGCCCACCGCCGACAGCCCCGCGCGCATTCCCGCGTACCAGGCGGAGAACGTGACGGGGCCCAGCAGCAGGCCGATCATGTGGCGGTCCACCATCGGGCGCAGCGCGAGCACCAGCGCCAGGCCCGCGAGCGTGAGCGCCAGCGCCACGAGATAGCCGCGTGCTTCGGTGCGGCGCCCGGCCGTCCGGGCGGGTCGAGAAACCCCTGGAGAAGCCACTCGCTCCGTCGAAGTGCGTTGAGGGTGATCCCAAGCACCGATGCAGGGGCAACTTGCGCGCCGGAGCCGATCGACGGCTCGGTGCGGATGCGGTGGTGCAGAACAGCGCGGCAGCAGGTGTTTCCCCTGCTGCCGTTCGGTCCGCGTGCCGGTGTGTGTGTCGGAGTCTACGCGCCGCGGAGGATGGACGAGGCGGCGGCGTGAAGGCGGGTGTTGGTGGCCAGGGCCGAGGTCCACGCGCCGACGGGCTGGCCATCGAACTGGGTGAAGCGGCCCCCGGCCTCGGAAAGGATGACGTTCATGGGCGCGTAGTCCCAGTACGATCCGGCGATGGGGTCGCAGAGCAGGTCCATGCGGCCGGTGGCCACCAGGAAGTAGCCATAG
>NZ_DATBNB010000341.1 GCF_036554565.1 Longimicrobium sp.
GCCGCGCTGGAGGAACATCTCGCAGAGGTCGCGCAGGGTCAGGCGGTAGCGCAGCCGCCACAGCACCACGAGGGCGACGACGTCGGAAGGGTACTGCGCCCGGTTCAGCAGGCCGCCACTGCGCTCGTTGAACTGCTCTGATGTCCGCTTTCAAGGGTCTTGGACGCAGTTTTCCACCCCCCGCTCAGCGTGGGTGATAGTCGATGTGGTCGTGCAAGGCAGGGGACGGGACCGCTGGACGCAGGTTGACCTTCTCTGATGCGCGGGTTGGATACCGCCTTTCCGTCATCCGTCCGGGGCTGGTCCCTGTCTTGCGACGGGCGTCGGCACGAAGCCGGCCTCCAAGCAGTTCGTCGGGAGTTCCCCACCGTGGCCCCGCCCCCAGCCTTGCACAAAAGCAGCTGTCCCGGTTGGCGCTCCCTCCTTTGCCCAGCCCGTTCAGTGCATCAGCGCGCCGGTGCTACGCCTCCGACGCTCCCTGCGCGCCGGGATCGATGTGGCGCGCAATGGCCCAGAGGAATGCGGCGATCTCGCGTGCGATCGCGGCGACTACGACGGTGACGCGCTTGCCCCGTGCGACGAGGCGTCGGTACCGGGCGCACAAGCGTACCTGCGCCTTCCAAGCGATGTCGCGGATCCGCTCCGGAAGGTGGCGCTGCCGGGATTGGTGCTTGTCGCCGATGCCGGCGGAGTGGCGGTAGGTCCACGCGGCCTCGATCAGGGCCCTGCGCGCGCGGATGTTGCCCGTCTTGGTGAGCGCGCCTTGGCGCTTCGTTTCCCCCGTCGAGCGCTCGGACGGCACCAGTCCGAGAAAGGCCATCAGCTGCCGCGGATGGTCGAAGCGGCGTATGTCCCCCGCTTCGGCGACGAGCGTCGTCGCGGTGAGGAAGCCCACCCCGCGCATGGCCTGGAACGCCGCGACCACGGGCGCCATCGTCCATGCCGGCACCACCTCGAGCAGGGCGGCTTCCAGCCTCCCGATCCGCTCCACCGTGGCCCGCACGGCATTGAGCAGTTCCTGGAATGCCAGCCGTTGGGCCGGATGGGCGAAGGCTTGCCGGTCCAGCCAGCGCAGGTGCAGGCCTTTCCAGGTCGGGCTGCCCTCGTAACTGCGCCCGTGCCGCAGCAGGAAGGAAGAGACGTGCTGGCGCTTGCGGCGGTAGTCCTCGATCGCCATCGCCCGGGTGCGCACCAGGTCCCGTACCGCCTCGTGCGTCTCGTCCGGCACCCAGACCGTCGTCAGCTCGCCGGCCCGCAGCAGCCGCGCCAGCGAGGTCGCGTCCCGCCGGTTGGTCTTGACCCGGTCGCCCGGCCGGCGCGGGATCAGCGAGGGCGCGACGACACCGCAGTCCTGCCCGAGCGCTCGGATCTGCCGATACAACCCGTATCCCGTCGGGCCGGCTTCGTAGCAGTAGTGCACCACCCCGTAGCGCTCGGCCAGCCGGCGCACCAGCTTGGCCACCGCGTCGGGCGTATTGTCGAACTCGCCCAGGTAGCGAACCTCGCCGTTCCGCTCGCCCTCTGCCACCGCGACCGCGTTCCGCGCCTTGGCGGTGTCGATCCCGACGAATGCTTCCCCTTGCCTCTTCATGGCTCGTCCTCCGTGCGTTGAGCACGGGTCCGGCCACGCCGGGGAGCCCTGCTCAACCCGGCACAGGTGGGGCGAACCGCCTCAACACAGCGGACATGCGGTCTTGCCGCAATCCCGGCAGCGGAACCGGCGGTAGCCCTGGGCGGTGCGCTCCGGCCGCTCCGTCACCGCCGCCGAGCCGCAGCACACGCGCTCCATCCAGAACCCCGCCGCCGCCAGTCCCGGAGCCTACCAGCGGCGCTCCGGCGGCCAAGCAGGCCAGTTGGCGCGAACCCTGACAGAACCGCCAAGGCGCCTGACCTCGGCCGCCGGGTGGGCCAGAGCCTCCGCTACGCCAGCTCCCTCACTGTCCCAAAGCATTGGACGACGGACAGGTGCCTCAAGGCGGGCAGATGGTGCGAGTGAAGCCTGGGCACGAGATGGTGAAG
>NZ_DATBNB010000342.1 GCF_036554565.1 Longimicrobium sp.
CTGCCCCCGGGGCTGTTTGCGGGGGATGGGTTGGGGTTGGGGGGCGCCGGCCCGAACACCTCACCCGACGGAACGCGTATCTGCCCATCCCACCTCGGAATACCTCTTGCACCCCTCCCGCGCCCGACTCGGCGGACCTGAAAGCGAACGACAGACGAGGAGTGGATCGTGGCCAACGTGGCGGCAACGCTTGCGCACGCGCTCGGCGGAGAGGTGAACGTCGGAAGGACGGAGCGGGGGGTTTCCACCCTCGGTGGGAGTGTGCTGGCGCTGGCCGGGGCCCGGCGCCGCGGCGTGCCCGGGGCGCTGCTCGCCACGCTCGGCGCGGCGCTGCTGCATCGCGGCGTCACCGGGCACTGCCACGTGTATTCGGCGGTGGGCGTCGACTCTGCGCGGGAGACGGTGGACCCGCCGGACGCGATGCCCGCGGCTGATGACGGGGGTACCCGCGTTCAGGCGTCCGTCACCATCAACCGCTCGCCCGACGAGCTGTACGCGTTTTGGCGGGATTTCACGACCGCGCCGAAGTTCATGCACCGCATCATCCGCGTGGACGTGCTCGAGGGCGGCGAGCGCTCCAAGTGGACCGCCGAGGGGCTGCGCGGACGCACCATCGAATGGACGTCGGCGCTCACGGAGGACCGCCCCGGGCGGATCGCCTGGACTACGCTGCCCGGCTCGGATCTGCCGCATCGCGGGTTCGTCGAGTTCACGCCCGGCGCGCGCCCGGGCGAGACCATCGTCCACCACGCGCTGGACTTCGATCCGCCGGGCGGTATCGTGGGCCATGCCATCGCCAGCGCGCTCCACGAGTTGCCGGAGGTGATGCTGCGGGACCATCTGCGCCGCTTCAAGGAGCTGATCGAGACGGGGATGGTCCTGCGCACGGGGCACCGCTGATGGGCCGCTGGGCTCTCACGCAGCCGCGCGGGGGCGACTGAAGTCGCGGCAACCACGGCCCGAAGTCCGCCTTCGCGGACTGCGGCCGCGAGTACCGCTCGGATCGCGAGCCATCGTGCTCACCGCCCGTTCTGCTCCTTCCCTCGACCAGCTCACACGCCGCTCATCGCCGCCTCGCACCGATGCTGGGCGGCGGTGTATGCGGTCGCATCCCGGGCACGGCCTGGCGATCGATGGAATCGAGGCACATCAACACGGATCGAGGGCAGTCGGATGGCGGAATACACGCTGGTGGCGGATAAGACGGGGGAGTTGAGGCTGGACGCGGCGGCCAAGGAAGAGCGATACGCCGAGGTGGCGCAGCAGATCGAGGCGGTGCTGGAAGGGGAGCCGGACCTGGTTGCGGCGATGGTGACGATCGTCTGCCTGCTCCACAACGCCCTGCCCTACTACTTCTGGACGGGCTTCTACCGCCGCGTCGGGCCCACGCGGCTGCTCGTGGGCCCGTACCAGGGCACGCTGGGGTGCCTGTCCATCGAGTTCGGACGCGGGGTGTGCGGGGCGGCGGCGGAGCGGCGCGAGACGGTGATCGTGCCGGACGTGCATGCGTTTCCGGGCCACATCGCCTGCGACTCGGCGTCGGCGTCGGAGATCGTGCTGCCCGTGTTCGACACGCGCGGAGAGCTGATCGCCGTGTTCGACGTGGACAGCACCATCCCGGCGGCGTTCGACGAGGTGGACCAGCGGTGGCTGGAACGGATCTTGGGGACGCTGCGGGAGACGGAGGCCCGGCCGATCGTGTGGGCCGGGTGATCCGAGCGGTAGGCTGGCTGAGTGCAGGGCCAGCGGCAGTGCTGAAGAGCGGCTGAATCCGGGGCAGCGTTGCGGATTCAGCCGCTCACGCCCTCCGGCGGACTGCCTTCGGCTGCCACGGGTGCCTTGCCGCGGCGTCGCGCGCGGAAGAAGGCGCGCAGGACGTCGCCGGATTCGTCGGCCAGGACGCCCGTGGTGAGATGGACCCGGTGGTTCAGCAGGGGGTGCTGCACCAGGTTGGCCAGCGAGCCCGACATGCCGGCCTTGGGATCGTGCGCGGCGAAGACCAGCCGGGGGATGCGCGCCAGGACGATGGCGCCGGAGCACATGGCGCACGGCTCCAGCGTTACGTACAGCGTGCAGTCCAGCAGCCGCCACTCGCCCACGGCCGCGGCAGCGCGGCGAATGGCCACCATCTCGGCGTGGGCGCTGGGGTCCTGCAGGGTGTGCGTGAGGTTGTGGCCCGTGCTCACCAGCTCGCCGGCGCGCACGATGGCGGCGCCCGCCGGC
>NZ_DATBNB010000343.1 GCF_036554565.1 Longimicrobium sp.
CCCGCGCAGTTTGCGGGGGAAGGGCTGGGGATGGGGGGCGGCCGAGGCATGCGGCCGGCCCAAGTCGAAGCGCCTCACTGCCCACAAAAGACGGCGGCCGCCCCACAAAGGGCGGCCGCCGCGGATGAGGGGTGGACGACCGCTACCCTGCCAGTCGCCCCCTCGAATCAAAGCTCGTCGTCCAGGTCCTCGTCGTCGAGCTCGTCGTCGAGGTCGTCGTCGAGATCGTCGTCATCCACCTCGTCGTCGAAGTCCTCGTCCTCGTCCAGCTCGTCATCATCATCCGGCGCCTCGAACAGGCGCTCTTCCCAGCCCTCGTCCTCGTCGTGCAGCCCGCGCCGCGCGACCACAACCCCTGGTTCACCCATCCAAGCCTCCCTCGGTTTCAGTTGGTCTCTCCTGCTCCGTTCGCCCACCGCACAGCATGGACCAGCGGCGAAGCCCGCACCCGCCGCCGTCCCGCCATGCCTCCACACGCGCCCGGCCTAGCGCAGCCGAACGCGTGCCACGTGCATGCCCGCCGCGGCCCACATCGACAGACACCACCTTGCCGCCGCCGAGCCCCACCACGGTGTACCCCGCCGGCGCCGAATCCGCTGTGGGCCCCTGTGGGCTTCGCTTTGGGATGCGCGACCGGCGGGAAACCAGAGAATACCGGGGGGCGCGGTAGAGAGCAAGCTTCGTCGGGAGTGGGCGGCACCCTGCGAACCCGTCGAGATGACAGGGCCCGGGATGGCGCCGCGAACGGCCGGGCGGCAGATTGCTCGCGCCCGCACCCGTCCCCCGCCCCGCCCGCTCCGTGACCGACGCCCATCCGCCTCACCCGCCCCAGGCCGCGCACCAGGTGATTACCCCGCGCGAAGAACGCTTCGAGGCCGTTCGCCGGCGCGCCGGATTCGTACTGGCGCCGCTGGCGTTCGCGATCGTCCTGCTGCTCCCCGCCGGCGGCATGAAGCCCGAGGCCCACCGGCTGGCGGCGGTCATGGCGGCGGTCGTGATCCTGTGGATGACGGAGGCGCTCCCCATGCCGGCCACCGCGCTGCTGGGTGCCGCGGCGGCCGTGGTGCTGCGCGTGGCGCCCGCCAAGGAGGTGTTCGCGCCCTTCGCCGATCCGCTGATCTTTCTGTTCATCGGCTCGTTCATCCTGGCGCGCGCGATCTTCCTCCACGGGCTGGACCGGCGCGTGGCGTACGCCGTGCTCGCCATGCGGTGGATCGGCGGGCGGCCTTCGCGGGTGCTGCTGGCGTTCGGCGCCGTCACCGCCACGCTGAGCGGATGGATGTCGAACACCGCGACGACGGCGATGATGTTCGGCATCGGCATGTCCATCCTGTCGGTGATGACGGCTTCCGGCGGGGCGGGCCGCCCCACGATAGACCCGCGCTACGCCACCGGGCTGATGCTGATGACCTCGTTCGCCGCTTCCATCGGCGGGCTGGCGACCCCCGTGGGCACGCCGCCGAACGTGATCGGCATCGGGTTCATCCGCGGAATGGTGAAGCAGGAGATCACCTTCTTCGAGTGGATGGCCGTGGGGGTGCCTGTCGTGGTGCTGCTGTTCATCTGCCTGTACCTGTACATGAACGCCCTGTCGCCCGCGGGCGTCGCCGTGCTGGGCGACAGCGCCGAGGTGATCCGCCGGGCGCGCGCGGAGCTGGGGCCGTGGTCCAGCGGGCAGCGGTCGGTGGCCCTCGCCTTCGGGCTGACGGCGGTGCTCTGGATCACCCCCGGCCTGTTCGCGCTCACCCTGGGCGAAGGAAGCAGCGTGTACCGCGGCATGAGCGCGCGGCTCCCCGAGTCGGCCGCCGCGCTGATCGGGGCGTTGCTGCTGTTCGTGCTTCCCGGCGACGGCGGCGCCCGCGCCATCACCTGGGACGACGCGGCGCGGATCGACTGGGGGGTGATCCTGCTCTACGGCGGCGGATTCGCGCTGGGCGTGCTCTCGTTCCAGACGGGGCTGGCCGAGGCCGTGGGGCGCGGGCTGACGGGGTTTCTGCCGCTGCGGGGCGAGTTCGGGCTGCTGCTGGCCTCCGTGGTGGTCGCCGTGCTGGTGTCGGAGACCACGTCGAACACCGCGTCGGCCAACATGGTGGTGCCGGTGGTGATCTCCATCGCCGTGGCGCAGGGGATCGATCCCCTGCTTCCCGCGCTCGGCGCGACGATGGCGGCCAGCCTGGGCTTCATGCTGCCGGTGTCCACGCCGTGCAACGCCATCGTGTACGGCTCCGGCTACGTGCCGCTGATGCGGATGGTGCGCTACGGCATCATCCTGGACCTGATCGGCATCGTCGTCATCACTGGCGCCGTGTGGCTGCTGGCGCCGTGGGTGCGGTGAGCACAGCTGGGCAAGGCTCGTCGGCAGTAGGCGGGCGCGATTACGGACCTGCCGCACACCCTTCTAGTTGTGCTGCGCCATACTCGGTCCGCTTTCGGCCTAGGGCCGGAGAGGAAGCCGATGGTGTCAGTGGCGGAGCGCTTGATGCGGCGCGATCGCTGGCCCAGCTTAGTAACGACGACATCTCAGTGGCCCCAAAGACAGGACCGAGTGCACTCACTGAGGGTTGCTCCACCCTGTCCG
>NZ_DATBNB010000344.1 GCF_036554565.1 Longimicrobium sp.
GAATTCGTTTGCGCGTCGAGAGCCTGCAGTGTGCGGGGTGGGTGGGATGGAACCGGGCGGCGCGCCCGTTGTGGTCAGGGTTCCGGGGTGGGACGCCCCCTCGGGGTGAGGGCCAGGGTGCTCGCGATGATCACCAGGGAACCAAGGATGGTGCCGGCGTCGGGGATCTCGGCGAAGAAGAGGACGCCCCACATCGCCGCGAAGACGATCTGCAGGTAGGCCGTGGCCGTCGCGGTGCCGGCGCGCTCCAGCCGCAGCCCATGGGTGATGGCGATCTGCCCCAGCTGCGTGCTCACCCCGATGGCCAGCAGCACGAGCCACTGCATGGATGTAGGCCAGATCCAGTGCTGCAGGGCAACGGGGATGGAACCGATGATGGAAACCAGCGAGAAGTAGCCGACGATGACGGCCGGGTGTTCCGTCGCTCCCAGCTTGCGTACCGTGATGTACGCCGTAGCGCTGCACATCGCTCCGAGCAGGCCGATGACGACGGAAATGGGGGGCAGCGCGTGCGGCGACCCGCTGAACAGGAACGACGGCTGGGTGACCAGCAGCACGCCCACGATGCTTCCCAACACCGAAAGCACCTCGCGCCGCCGAAGCTTCTCGCCCAGCAGGGGAACCGCCAGGAGCCCCGCGTACACGGGATTCGTGTACTGGATGACGGTCGCGTCGGCGATGGGCAGATTCGTCAGCGTGTGGTAGAAGCACGAGAGCGCCAGAAACCCTGCGATCCCGCGAAACACCAGCGTTTTGCGCTGGGTTCCCCAAGGCGACACGCGCGCGTGGTAAACGCCCCAGGCGCTCAGGGTGGCGGTGACGATCGAGCGGGCCAGCACCAGTTCCTGGCTCGGCAGGGCTTGGCCGACGTGCTTCACCAGCAGGCTCATCACGCTGAAGAAGAACGCGCCCGCCGCCATGTAGCGCATCCCCGGCGTCAGCCATCGGCCGCGGGCGTTGGGCGGGCCGGTGTGGACGGCCGCGATGCCGCCCTCCAGTTCGGGCGTCGCCTCGACGGCGTCGGCGTCGTGGCGCTCAGACATCGGTGATGGCACTGCGTTCGGCACGGGCTCGGCGATCAGGTGAACCGTTCAGCGCGCCCAACATATCGCCTCACGCCGATCCCGACGAGGCGCCGCAGAACCAGACGGCGTTGCGCCGGCTCAGCTGGAACCCTCACCCGTCCTCGCCTATGCTCGTCCACCCTCTCCCACGAACAGCGCGGGAGAGGGGATACACTTCTGTTTTCCGGTGCGGCCTCGGCCCTGCTGGGGCGACTGAAGTCGCGGCAACCACGGCCCAAAATCCGCCTTCGCGGACTGCACGCGCAGTCGTGTGCGCAGGGCCGGCGGAAGCGCAGTTCAGGTCTCCCCCTCCCCTGCGAAGCGCCTGCGAAGCGGGGGCAGGGGGTCGGCGGGAGGGGGCTCCCGAGGCATGCGCCGAACCGCGTCGAACCAGCCCGGCGCGGCGGCGGTTACCGATGTGCGGTCCTCAGCCTTTGTCCCGGCGGTTGAAACCGCAGCTGGAAAATCACAAAGTCCGCCTTCGCGGACTGCACGCGAAGCCGAGTGCGCAGGGCCGGCGGAAGCGCAGTTCAGGTCTCCCCCTCCCCTGCGCAGCGGGGGACGGGGGCCGGGGGGAGGGGGCTCCCGCGGCATGCGACGAACCCCGTCGAACCTCGATCGACCTCTATCTACTCCCGCACTCCCGCACTCCCGCACTAACGCACTAACGCACTCCCGCACTTCCCTACCACTCGAACACGCTCAACAAGCTCGAGTAATCATCCGTCCACGGCGGCACGCGGCGGTCCGTGAGCGGCTTCCAGCGACGGTCCGCCGCGACGATCACCAGGTCTTCCTCCGTGCGCGCCACCGTGATCCACGTGGCGATGGACTCGTACCGCTTCCGCTTTCCATCCGGCCCGCTGCTCACCCGCGCGGCCAGCCCCCGCTCGCGCACCAGCGCCGCCACCACCGGCTCAAGATCCAGGTAGCGGTTGCTGATGTGGATGGCGATCACCCCGCCCGGCGCCAGGCGGTCCAGGTACGTGCCCATCGCCTCGCGCGTCAGCAGGTGCACGGGAATGGCATCGCTGCTGAACGCGTCCAGCACGATCATGTCGTACTTCGGCTCGCTCGCGCGCGCCAGCGACAGGCGTGCGTCGCCCAGCTCGATGCGCGTCTTCGCCGGCGAGTCCGGCAGGTAGGTGAAGTAGCGGCGGTCCGTGGCCATCCGTACCACGTGCGGATCGATCTCGTAGAACGTCCACTCCTCGCCCGCCCTGGCGTACGCCGCGGTGGTGCCCGTCCCCAGCCCCACGACCGCCACCTTCCGCCGCCCCGCACGCGGAGCCGTGGCGGCAAAGATCTGCCCCACCGGCCCGTGCGGCAGGTAGTAGGTGATGGGGTCGCGCGGATTCCTGAGGCTCTGCGCGCCGTGCAGCGTGGAGCCGTGCCGCAGCACGTGAAAGCGCTCGATGATGCCGAACTCCACCACCTTGAAGCGCCCGTAGAAGGAGCGCTCCGCCAGCAGCACCCCCGGCTCGCGGATGGCCTTCACCGTGGAGTACATCATCACCGTGCCCAGGCACAGCGCCAGCCAGAGCGGCGTGCGGGCCAGCGCCAGCGTCAGCAGCAGCATCAGCGCCGCGGCGGAGGCCATCAGCAGGCCGGGGTTCATGTCCTTGGAGTTGGCGCCGATGTACAGCAGCGCGGCCGTAACCGCCACCGTGCGCACCGCCATCATCGCCTGTCCCCTCCACCCCCGCCGCTCCTGCGGCCAGGGGCGCGCCAGGCACGCCAGGCCGATGGAAAGCGCGTACTCGTAGACGTTGTTGAACACGACGGGGGCGACCAGCACGTTGAAGATGCCCCCCAGCACCCCGCCCACCGAGATCCACAGGTAGAACTCCGTGAGGTGCCGCACGGCCGGCCGGCGGCGCGCCAGCTCGCCGTGGCACACCATCCCCGTGACGAACAGCCCCGCCAGGTGCACCGGGATGGCGGCGACGGCTTCTTCCACGAAACCGCTGAGCAGCAGCAGCACCACCACCATCAGCACGGGCGGCTGAAGCCACAGCATGTGCTCGTGCGGCAGCGGCGGCCTCCGTGCGAACGCCAGCGTGAAGGTCAGCAGGTACAGGGCGAGGGGCAGCACCCACAGCAGGGGCACCGGGCTGAGGTCGGTGGTGATGTACGTGGTCAGCGCCAGCAGCATGGCGGACGGCACGAACGCCAGGAACGTCCAGATCCCCCGTTCGCGCCACGGGACGGACGTGCGTGAGTGCGACAGTGCGGGAGCGTCGGCCGGGACCGCGTCGGCACGTTCGGCCGATGGCGGGACGGGGCGCCACACCCAGGCGGCCGCGCCGGCGATCAGCAGGGCGAGGGCGCCGAAGCCCATGGCCCACGCCGCGCTCTGCCCCGCCAGGCGCATCCGCGGCTCCATCAGCGCGGGGTACGCGAACAGCGACAGCATGCTCCCCAGGTTGCTGGCCGCGTACAGCGGATAGGGATCGGCCGCGTTCCGGTGGCCGCTGTGCGCGAACCAGCGCTGGAGCAGCGGCCCCGTGCCCGCCAGCACGAAGAAGGGCGGGCCCACGGTGAGCAGCATGGTCCCCAGCAGCCAGGGGATGGGCGCGTCGCTCCCCTCCGGCGAGCGCCCCGCCACGCTGATGGGGAGCAGCAGCGCCGTTACCGCCAGCAGCCCCACGTGCAACCCCACCTGGGCGCGCACCCCCAGCTTCTGCGTGCTCAGGTGCGCGTACAGGTACCCGCCCAGCAGCGCGGCCTGAAAGAACAGCATGCAGGTGTTCCACACCGCGGGCGAGCCGCCCAGCAGGGGAAGCACCATCTTGCCGAACATGGGCTGCACCAGGAACAGCAGGAACGCGCTGAGGAACACCGAGGCGGTGAACGTTCCCACCAGCGCGAACGACCGCGCCCGCACCGGCAGGGGAACCGGCGGCGGGGGCGGGGGCATGATGGAGAACGGCCTGGACGCGGGGGCGGGTTGGGTGCTCAATTCGGTGGGGCCGTGGGGGTGAACCGGGCGATTCGGGGTATCATCGTCGGGGGGCGCCGGTTGCGTCAAGCGCACGCCGCGCCCCGCCGGGTGGAAATCCCCGGAAGGGGTGCGCATTTTGCGCCGTCACGACCGTGCAACAGGTCTCCATCGCCATACCCAGAGGTGCAGTGACGGCTCCAGAGCGCCCGCCGCGGGCTGCCCCATCCACCGAAGACGCGCTCAAGGAGACCGAGCGGGCCTTCCGGACCGTGCTCGACAACCTCCCCGGCTTCGCGTACCGCTGCCGCAACGAGCCCACCTGGCCCACGGAGCTGCTCAGCGAGGGCTTCGAGGCGCTGACCGGGTATCCGCCGTCGGACCTGCTGGAGGAGCGGGTCACCTACGCCAGCCTGATCCACCCCGACGACCGCGACCGGGTGTGGGCCGACGTGCAGGAAGGCCTGGCCGCACGCCGGCGATTCCAGTCCACCTATCGCATGCTTACGCGGGGCGGCGAGAAGTGGGTGTGGGAGCAGGGCCAGGGCATCTGGTCGGCCGACGGGGCGCTGGTCGCGCTCGAGGGGCTGGTGCTGGACGTCAGCGCGCAGAAGGCCGCCGAGATGGAGGTGCGGAACGCGGAAGAGCGCTTCCGCCTGCTCACCGAGCACTCGTGGGACATCGTCCACGTGCAGGATGCGGAACGCGTCATCCAGTACATCAGCCCCTCGGTGGAGCGGATGCTGGGCTATACGCCCGACGAGATGGTGGGCCGGCGCGGGGCCCTGTTCGTTCATCCCGAGGACCAGGACTTCGTCCGCCGCATCTACGCGGGCGAGATGCGGGAGCCCGGCGCCACCGCGCGCACCGAGTTCCGGCTGGGGCACAAGGACGGATCGTGGCGCACGGTGGAGGTGTTCTCGCGCAACACGGCCGGGCCCGGGCAGCCTCCGTACGTGCTCACCTACACGCGCGACGTCACCGAGCAGCGGCGGATGGAGGCCGAGCTGCGGCAGCTGGCGCTGTACGACGCCCTGACGGGGCTGCCCAACCGCACCCTGCTGCTGGACCGGCTGGGGCATGCCCTGGCGCGGACCGAGGAGGCCGGCGACGCCGTGTGCGCGCTGCTGTTCCTGGACCTGGACCGCTTCAAGCGCGTGAACGACAGCCTGGGGCACGCCGCGGGCGACCGGCTGCTGCAGGAGGTGGCGCGCCGCATCCAGGCCGTTGCCCGGCCGGAAGACACCCCGGCCCGGCTGGGGGGCGACGAGTTCGCGCTGCTGGTGCAATCGGCGCGCAGCGAGGGACAGGTGATGGGCATCGCCTCGCGGCTGCAGGCCGCCATCTCCACGCCCGCCACCGTGGACGGCGCCGAGATCACCCCCAGCGCCAGCATGGGCGTGGCGCTGCTGCACGAGGGATACGCGGGGCCAGACGAGGTGCTGCGCGACGCCGACATCGCCATGTACAGCACCAAGGCGCGCGGACGCGGCGGGTTCGCCATCTTCTCGCCCACCATGCACGCCGACGCGATGGGGCTGCTGGAAACGGAGAACGCCCTCCGCCGGGCGCTGGACCGGTACGAGTTCCGCACCTTCTACCAGCCCATCGTGTCTGCCGAGAACGAAGCGCTGGTGGGATGGGAGGCCCTGGTGCGCTGGCAGCACCCGGAGCGCGGGCTGCTGGGTCCCGCGGCGTTCCTGCCCATTGCCGAAGACAGCGGGCTGATGATCCAGATCGACCGCTGGGTGATGGGCGACGCGCTGCGGCAGCTTTGCCTGTGGCGCGAGCGCTTTCCGGAGCTGTTCGTGAGCGTGAACGTGTCGGGGAGCGACTTCGACCACCCGGGGATGGTGGAACAGGTGCAGTCGGCACTCAGCGAGGCCTGCGTGCCCGCCGGAGCGCTGCGGCTGGAGGTGACGGAGAGCGTGCTGATCGACAACGTGGCGGCCGACTCGGCGCTGCGGCAGGTAAAGGCGCTGGGGGTGCGGGTGGACCTTGACGACTTCGGCACGGGCTACTCCAGCCTCAGCTACCTGTCGCGCTTTGCCGTGGACGCGCTGAAGATCGACCGCTCGTTCGTGGCGTCGCTGCGCGAGCGGCCCGAGAGCCGGGCCATCGTGGGCGCCATCGTGTCGCTGGCCGGCAGCCTGGGGCTGGAGGGCACGACCGCGGAGGGGATCGAGTCGCGCGAGCAGGCCGACGACCTGCGCGCCGCCGGCTGCACCCACCTGCAGGGCTACGCCTTTTCGCCCCCGCTCCCCGCCGCCGAAGCCGAGGCGTGGATGATGTCGCACGCAGAGGCGCTACCAGGATGAACCGAGAGTTCGCGGTGGTCATCGAGCGTGACAAGGAGGGATGCTACGTGGCCTCCGTGCCGGCGCTGCGCGGCTGTCACACGCAAGCCAGGTCACTGGACGACTTGATGGCGCGTGTGAAGGAGGCCGTCGGATTGTGCTTGGAGGTAGATGGTGGAGAAGCTGAGCCGATGACGTTCGTAGGCGTTCAGCGCATCTCGATCGGGGCCTGACCCGCCCCTGGCTGCTCGGCCACGATGATCCGTCCGGCCTCCGCCAGGTCTATGACCACGTGGTCAGGCCTGAGATCCGAATCCGCATCCGCTTGGCCGCCGACCAGGATGGTGCGGCAGCCCGCAAACCGGCCTGCTTCGACGTCGGCGGGGGTGTCGCCAACCATCCAGGAGCGGGCGAGGTCGATGCCGTGCTCCGCCGCGAGCGAGGTGATCATTCCCGGGCGCGGCTTGCGGCAGTCGCAGGCGATGCGGTAGCGCTCGACCGCGCCCTGGGGATGGTGCGGACACCAGCGGAACGCCTCGATCGCCACTCCCTCGACCCGCAGAAGCTCGCGAAGCCGCGCCTCCACGGGCCCAAGCGCCTCCTCGGAAAAGAACCCGCGCGCCACCCCCGACTGGTTGGAAACGACGAACAGGCGGAAGCCCGCATCGCGCAGCACCCGCAGCCCCTCCCCCGCCCCGCGCGTGAGCCGGATGAGCGCCGGATCGACGTTGTACGGCACGTCGTCCACGAGCGTGCCGTCCTTGTCCAGAAACACCGCCGCCGTCCCACTCATCCCATCCCCAACCCCTGTGTCGTTGCACTCGAATCATCTCGCCCCCGCCGGAGATGGGCGCGCCACACATCATAACCCACACCCCGACAAGCCAGTCCGCGAAGGCGGACTTCGTGTGTTTGTTGCAGCGAATTCATTCGCCCGGCGAGGCTTGGGGCCCGACGGCGCCTGGCTCACCGGGGCTACTGCCGGGCCCCCGGAGACCTACTTGATCTTCGGTGCCGGCAGCGTGCGTCCGCCCTGCGTCAGGATCAGCCGGGTGACCGCGCCGGATGCGTCGCGCTCGAACTCCACCGTCGCCTGCACCTCCTGTGCGGCAAAGCGGGTTTCCGTCTGCGCAACCAGCGTGATGTCGCCCTGCCCCGTGGCGCGCCCCTTCAGCCCGTCGCCCTCGCGGCGGATGGTGATGACGAAGTTGGGGGCGAGCTGGTATTCGCCGGCGTAGCGGTCCAGCACCGCCGCGGGCACCGCCACGCGGGGCGCGAGGGGCGCCAGGGCGTCGGCGGGCGACTCGTTGGTCCGGGGGGAGACCGGTTCTTCCGGACCGATCCGCCCGCGCACGAGTAGCCCCGTCACCCGCCCACCCTCGCGCAGGAAGGTGAACCGCGTGCCGGTGTTGGGATTGATGAACTCGTTGCTCCCCAGGGCGCGAATCTCCTGCCGCGTGCCGCCGCGGCCGCGCTGCAGGAACATCCGCTCCCCGTCGCGCGTCACCACCCGCCGCTCATCCTCCGTCACCCGGTACACGCCCACGTACCCGTCCAGCTCCGCCGCGGGAAGCGTGACGAACGCCGGAGCCGCCCTGCCCATCAGGCGCTCGGCGATCCGCACGGCGAAAGTCTCGGGATTGGCGAAGTTCCGCTCCGCGTTGCTGAGCACGTACACGTGCAGGCGCTGCGACGGAATGAACATCCCATGCGTGCTGAACCCGTTGATGTCGCCGCCGTGCTCCACCGACGGCTCGCCCGCCACCCGCGACAGGAACCAGCCGTAGCCGTAGCCGCTCCCCCGCCCGGCCGGCAGCGCGAAGGCCGTGAGCGCGCGCCGCCAGGTCTCGGGCTTCAGGAAATGCTCCGCCTCGATCGACTGCCCCCAGCGCAGCATGTCGTCCACCGTCGACACCAGCGCGCCCGCCGAGTAGGGATGCGTGAGGCTCAGGTACTCGGAGTTGGTGATGGCGCGCCCCTGCCCCACCTGGTAGCCCCGCACCCGCCGGGGGATGATGGCCGTCTGCGTTTCCACGCGCGTGTTCGTCATCCCCAGCGGCTCGAACAGGCGGGTGCGCAGGAAGTCGGCGTAGCCCTGCCCGCTGACCTGTTCGATGAGGGCGCCCAGCAGCGCGTATCCCGAGTTGTTGTAGCGCCAGTCCTCGCCGGGGGCAAAGTCCATCGGCTGGTCGCGGAACGCGGCGATGAGCTCGGCCGGCGTAACGTCGGTGCGCACCTTCGCCCGCCACTCGGGGATGGACGTGTAGCTGCGGATGCCGGACGTGTGGGTCAGCAGGTGCTCGACGGTGATGCGCCGGCCGTGCGTGGGGTAGTCCGGAAAGAACCTGGTGATGTCGTCGTCCAGCGAGAGCTTTCCATCGTCGGCCAGCATGAGCGTGGCGACGGCGGTGAACTGCTTGGTGATGGATCCCAGCCGGAAGACGTGCTCCGGGCGCATGGGCACACCGAGCTCGATGTCGGCCATTCCGTACGCCTTGCGCATCAGCACGCGGTCGCCGCGAGCCACGATCACCGCCGCGCCCGGCCCGCCGGCGGGATAGGCGGCCGCGAGCATGGAATCCACCCCGGCCAGCGAGGGGTCCACCACCGGGGCGGAGGCGGCGACGGCCTGCGCAAGCGTGGTGACCGGCGCGGCGAGGAACGCGCAGAGCGCCAGCGCGCGGAAACTTCGCGAGAATCGAGGCATGGGAGAGCGGGGGTTGGGGAGCGGAGCGGCGCGGGTGGATGTCCGGGCGACGACAGGCCCTCGTACAACGTGCAGCGCAGCACGTCATCGCGAAAGACGCACGAGCGCCGTGTCGCCGATTTCGAGCGTGAACCGGGTTGCGGCCCCGGCGAACAGGACGGAAGCTCCTGGCGGAAACCGGATGAAGGCGCGCACGCGGCGCCACGTCCCCGCTGAACCGTTCATCATGTCACTCGTAATGGGGCGCGAGCCGGGAGCCGCGCCCCGACGTCCTGTGCCAATCCCACTAATTTTGGCGCATCGCGGCGCGCCCGCCGGTGCCCGCCGATGCCAGCCGGGAGTTGCGGGGAACACCACGAAGCCCGCTTCGGGCCTCGGCGTAGAAACCGAACTTTTTCACTGTTCTTCATACTGGTCCTGAAAGGAAACTACCTGTGACAACGCAGCGAAATCCTCTCATAACAGGTATGTAAAAGGTCCGGGTTTTGCGAAACACTGCAATTCCGGGCGGGGCCCTCGTCCCCTCCTATGAGAAAACCCCACCAGCGCTGCCCGCCCATGAACCGCACCGTGCAGCTCCGCGCCTGGAAGGCTGCCGTATCCCTGGGGCCCGCGGTGGTCACGCTCGCCCTCATCGCGGTCATCGCCTCGCAGCACGCGCGGACGCTGTCGTGGGGAACCGAGGTGGAGCGGACGTATCGGGTGGACCTGTCGCTCAACCGCCTGCTCTCGCGCCTGGTCGACGCCGAAACCGCCGAACGCGGCTTCATCGTTGCCGGCGACCCGCGCTACCTGGAACCGTACCAGGGGGTGCGCACGGAGGTGGGCGGGTTCTTCGCCGAACTGAACGGCTGGGTGCAGGACCCGGAGCAGCGCGCGACGCTGGCGGCGCTGCCTGCGCTGGTGGAGCGCAGGCTCGCGCTCAACGACCAAAACATCGAGATCCGGCGCGCGCGGGGGCCGGCGGCGGCCGATGCGGCACTTCGGTCCGGGCGCGGCAAGGCGACGATGGACAGCATTCGCGCCGTCGTCAGCAAGATGAGCCAGCGGCAGGCGGTGCTCCTTGCCGAGCGGCGCATCCACATGCAGCGGTCCCGCGACCGCACCGAGTGGCTCCTGTGGGCGGCGATGGTCACCGCGGTGCTCCTGGGCGCCGGAACCCACGTGCTGCTGCGCCGCTACACGGCCGCCCAGGAGGAAAAGACGCGCGAGCTCGCCGAGCGCAACCACCAGCTGCAGGAGCAGACGGTGGAGCTCGAGATCCAGTCCGACGAGCTGGCGGGGCAGGCCGTGGAGCTCGAAGCCACCGCGCAGGCCCTGGCCGAGAGCGAGCGGCGCTTCCGCGCGCTCATCGAGAACTCGTCCGACATCATCACCATCGTCGACCACCAGGGGCGGGTTCGCTACCAGAGCCCGGCCATTGCCCGCGTGATGGGGTTCGACCCCGACGCATCGATCGGCACGCTGGGGCTGGAGGGCGTGCACGCCGACGACCGCCCGGGCATGGAGCGCGTGTTGGGCACCCTTGTGAGCGAGCCCCGCGCCTCCCTGAGCACCCGGGTGCGCTGCATCGACAGCGCCGGCCAGTGGCGGCTCCTGGAAGCGACGGCCACCAACCTCTTCGACGACGAAGCCATCGGGGGCATCGTCGTCAACACGCGCGACGTGACGGCGCGCCACGCCGCGGAAGAAGAGGTGCGCCGTCAGCAGGCGTACCTCCGCACCGTCATCGACACTTCGCCCAACCTGATCTTCGCCAAGGACCGGGCCGGCCGCTTCACCATGGCCAACGCCGCCGCGGCCCGCGCGCTGGGAACGACGCCCGAGGCGCTGCTGGGGCTGCGCGAGGACGAGCTCGGGTTTTCCGCGGGCCTCGCCGCGGCCCACGACGC
>NZ_DATBNB010000345.1 GCF_036554565.1 Longimicrobium sp.
ATGGCGCGCAGCTCCGCGAGAAGCTCTTCACGTTCGTCGTTGAGCACGAAGCCCGGGATTTCGAGCAGATCGATCATCAGGGCGGGGGTGGTGATCGGGGAAAACGCGCGAGCACCGGACAGGACCGGTGCTCGCGCCACCCCGTTCAAGGTCAGCCGTAGCGGGACCCGGCGCAAGACCCTCGTTCAGCGGCCGCCGACCCGGGCGAGAATCGCCGCCATGGCGGGATCGCGCCCCGCCCGGTAATCCGCCCAGCTGGCGGTGGCGGGCAGGTCGGGCGCAACGCTTGATGCGGAGAGATCGTGGCAGGGCGTTTCCGCGGGGCAAGGGGCGGGGGTGTAGCTGTGAAGGCCGTTGGCGAAGTGCGCATTGAAGCCCGAGTTGGGCAGGCGCACGTTGCCGCCTTCTGCCCACATCTCCAGGTCGTCACCCACCGGCTCGCCCACGATGGTGACGTCCCCCGCCTGGCGCCACGTAGCGACCTGCGTGATCCCCGCGGAGAACGTCGCTCGGCCCGTGATCACGAAGCGCCGCATCCCGGCCGTTCGCTCCACCAGCCGCTTCATCAGGTCCGCTGCGAGGGTGAGGTTGCCGCCGGTGTTGAAACGCACGTCCATCACGAACGCCTTCGGCCGGTGCTGCTCGACGGCGGCCAGTAGCCGATCGCCAAACTGCGCGGTCGTCTCATCCGCGGCGTTCTGTGACCGGTTGTACTGGAAGTACATGACCCCGCTCTCCGGCAGATATTGAAACCAGTAGTTGCTCCGGGGATTGCGCAGGTACAGCGGCAGCGAGTCCGCCCCGGCCAGCGCCTGCACCCAGGTCGAGTCGGCGCCTGGGTGCCTCGGCGACAGGTCCCACCACGCTTCCACCGCCCGCTCGCTGCGGGTGAGGGGCAGCGGCTTCAGCACCACGCGCCCTCGGCTGCCGTCTCCGCATCCCGAGATGCCCAGGTTCACCGAGTCCGCCGTCGGGATGATCCCGAACCCGTTGAGCACCTGCGGGCTGGTGAGCGAATACACGCTCTTGTACTCCGTCCACGAAGCGTTCCCCGCGAACAGGGGCGCCACGCGGACCCGCGCCTGCCGCGCGCCCGTGCCCCCGATCGTGTCCACGCGGCAGCCCAGCAGCGCGCGATGCGCCGGTGCCGTGCGTACGACGTACAGGCCGTCGCTGAACCACCAGAGGCGGATAGGTAGGCGCCGCAGCTCGGTTGCGTTCCTCAGCAGGTACAGGCGGGTGTGCGCGTTGCCGGCTAGGGCGATGGCTGATCCGAGCCGAACGATCACCTCGTTGTCGTTCAGCTCCGCCAGCCGCGAACGCGTGTCCGCGAGGTGCGCCAGGAATCGTGAGCGCTCGTCGGGGCTGAAGCTGCGGTCAAGTTCGATGAATCGCGTGGAGAGCGCGTCGATGTCCTGTTCCCACGCCTGGACGCGATTGGCCGGCTCGGGGTAGTCGGGAATGCGGCGCAGCGTGAAGGGCAGGGTATCGCGCCCCTGCGTCAGCGCCCCGACCAGCCGTCCCTCCCGCAGGACGCCGCGGAAGATTGCGGCTCCTTCACCCGCTCCCACCCTCACTGCAAACGAGTCGGCCGACAGCCGCGCCTCATCCGCGGGAAAGCTCCGTCCCAGCGTCTCCACCGTGCTCGAGTCGGCCCGCAGGGTGACGATAAAGAACTGGGGCCAGCGGGAGGTCTTCATCTCGCCTTCCCACGTTCCGTGCAGCGACGCGCCCTGTTGTGCGCTGAGGCCGCTCGCCGCGAAGGCGGAGACCAGGAGGACGCGGAAGATGGGGATCATGGTCGTCGTGGGCACGGAGCGGAGGGCGCGGCCGGCGGGAGTTCGCCGGCCGCGATACGGTGATCTGATGCCCCTCGCAGCCCATCGGTTTGAACTGAGCGGAAACAGGTGGGTCGGCGGGTCGGGTCCGGCGCCGGCGACGGCTTCCCTCTCCCGCGAGAGAGGGGAGAATTCCAACGCGCTTCGGCAGCATCGCGCGCGCGCGCGCTTGAAGCCCCGACGGCGACGCGACAGCGGGCGTCGCGACGGGGATTACCGCTTTCTCAGCTGCGGGTTTACCCGCTCTTGGGCATCAGGGCTGCGCTCTCAAACCGGGAAAGCGTGAGACCCACGACCGCGTCCGAGAACGACCCCGCGTAGACGCTACCACCCCCGGCGGCGGGAGAGGAGAGCAGGT
>NZ_DATBNB010000346.1 GCF_036554565.1 Longimicrobium sp.
GTGTGGGTGGGATCGAGCGCCAGCGCGTCGTCCGCCGCGTCCAGCGCCTCGCGCCAGCGGCGGCGGCCCAGGTGCGCGGCGGAAAGCACCACGTAGTGCCCCGCGTCGTCCGAATCGATTCGGATGGCCTGCTGCGCCGCCCGCATGGCGTCGTCCCACCGCTCCGCCTCCAGGTGCACCCGCGCCTCGGCGTAGTGCGGAAACGGGTCGTCCGGCGCCAGCCCCACCGCGGCGAGCTGGGCACGGAGCTGCGCGCGCGCGGCGTTGCTCCCGCGGTCGTCGTTCTTCCGCAAGGAAACCAGCAGCAGCTCGCAACGGCCCGGCCACTCCGTGTCGCTGAGGATTCCGCTCAGGTAGTCGAACACGTTCTCCAGCGAGCGCCCGACGAACACCAGCCGCGCATCACCCGCGCGCGCCACCACGCCCGCCGCGCAGGGGCGAAGCTCCGGGAGCAGGCCTATCATCCCGCGCCCGCTGTGCCACGGCGGCACCGGAGGAAGCTCCGCCTCCAGCAGCCGCCCCAGCTGTTCACGCCGGGACACGTCCCAGCGGAACGGAACCGCCTCGCCGCGACCGGACATCGGCTCAGCCGCCGGCCAGGCGCCGCACGCCGTCCACCAGCCGGTCCACGTCGTCCTCGGAAACGTACGGCGCCACCCCCGCGCGGATCAGCCCCCCGCAATCCGAAAGGCCCAGCGCCTCGCAGACCGTGGTCGCGTAGAAGTCTCCGTTCCACACGAACACGCCTTCCTCGCCCAGCGCCCGCGCCGCCGCGTCCGGCGACACCCCGTCGATCACGAAGCCCGCCGTGGCCGTGCGCTGGCCGTCCGCGCCCGGCCCGTGCACCCGCACGCCGGGGATGGCGGTGAGCCCCGCGTACAGCCGCGCGAACAGCGCCTGCTCGTGCGCGTCGAACGCATCGTACGCGCTCCGGAGCCGGTCGCGCAGGCTGCCGCCCTGCGCCGGCGCCAGCGAGGCGATCCACTCCACCGTGGCCGCGGTCGCCGCGATGCCTTCGTGGTTCATGGTCCCCGTTTCCCACCGCTCCGGCGCGGCGTTGCTGGCGGGGGGCACCTTGTACGGGGTCAGCCGCTCCAGGTGCTCCGTGCGTCCCCACAGGATTCCCAGGTGCGGCCCAAAGAACTTGTAGGCCGAGCACGCCAGGAAGTCGCAGCCGATGGCCTGCACGTCGGGGAGCCGGTGCGGCGCGTAGTGCACGGCATCGACGAAGCACAGCCCTCCCGCCTCGCGCGCCATCGCCGCCACGCGCGCCACGTCGTTCACCGTGCCGATGGCGTTGGACGCCGCGCCCACCGCCACCAGCCGCGTCCGCGGCGAAAGCAGCCCGGCCAGCGCGTCGTAGTCCAGCGCGTACGTTTCGGTGCAGAACGGCAGCACGTGCACCGTCATCCCGCGGTCTTCCGCCATCAGCCGCCAGGGGGCCACGTTGGCCTGGTGATCCAGCTGCGTGACGATCACCTCGTCGCCCGGGCCCCAGTCGCGACCCAGGGCGCGGGAAAGCGCGAAGGTCAGCGTGGTCATGTTCTGCCCGAACACCACCTCGCGCGGCGAGGGCGCGTTCAGGAACGCCGCCATCGCCTCGCGGGCGCGGGTGAGGATGGCATCGGTCTCGGCGCTGGTGGCGAACCCTCCGTGCGTGTTGGCGTTGTGCATCAGCAGGTAGTCGCTCATGGCCTCGGCCACCTGCCGGGGCACCTGGCTGCCGCCCGGGCCGTCGAAGAAGGCGATGGGCCGCCCGGCGATGCGCCGCTCGAACACGGGAAAGTCGGCGCGGACTCGGGCTGAGAACTGGTCAGGCATGCGCTGCGTCTGGATTTCGGCGTTCCGGGACAAACGATCGGCGGCGACAGATTAGCGCCGCGCGCGCCGCCCGGCTACCACGGGTTCCGGATACCCGGTCTCCACGTTGCTGGCGAGCAGCGCATCATCATCGGCATCTCCGTCCGCCTCGCCTTCGAAGAACTGCTCCAGGCGCACGGGGCCCTCCGGAAAACGGGCGATGATCTCCAGCTCGCCGCCCATGGCCTGCACGTAGCGGCGCAAGGTGCTGAGGTACATGTCGGTGCGCCGCTCCAGCTTCGACACGCTGGCCTGCGAGGTCCGGAGCGCGGCCGCCATGTCCTGCTGCGTCTTGAGGCGCGCCCGACGCAGCTCGTCCAGGCGCATCTCGCGAAGCACCGCGGCCGCCTCCGCCTCGATCTGGGCGATGCGCTCCGGGCCCCAGTGCGCGATCAGGTCACGAAACTTCTTGGCCATGGTGCACCCTCCCGTGCAGATGGTTTCAGGCCTTCCAGCTCGTCTGCGACTTCTTCCAGGTGCGCGTCGTACAGCACCTCGGCCACGGGAATGAACCGCTGATACCAGCGCCCGTCGCCCGTCTTGTCGCCGCCGATGAGCAGGATGGCGACACGGCGCGGATCGAACGCGTACAGCACCCGGTACGGCCGGCCTTCGTGCTGCACCCGAAGCTCGCGCATGTGGCTGTAGCGCGACCCCCGAACGCTGCTGCTGTGGGGAAACGGCAGGTGCGGGCCCGCCGCCTCCAGCAGTTGCACCGACCGCGCGACCGAGTCCTGCTCACGCTCGGACAGGCTGTCCCACCACCCGCCGAACTCGTCCGTATACTCTACTTCGAAGCTCATGGGCAACATAACCTCCGTTGAATATTCCGTCAAGGGCATTCACACCTGCGTTCTCGCGCCGGCGCGAACGAAGGAAGAGGAAGCGGATCCGTTCGACGGAGGCAGGGAGGTCCGCGGGCGCGGACGGGAGCGAGCGAGGGAGTGGTGCGAGTGCGGCGGGCCGAATGCGCCTCAGGCGCGCAGGTGCGTTCGGCCTCAGGCAGAAAAAGAGAGGGGTGGAGACGGAACCCGTCTCCACCCCTCTCTTTCGGGGGAACCTGCCGGGCGGCGAAGCCCGGCGGCCATGGTCTTACGACAACGCCCAGAACCCCTCGAGGGCCGCGCCGTCCGCGCTTTCGCGCAGCTTCTCGAACGCGCGGTTGCGGATCTGGCGGATGCGTTCACGCGTGACGCCCAGCATGGAGCCGATCTCCTCGAGCGTGCGCTCCTCGCCCTCGTCGAGCCCGTAGTACAGGTACAGGATCTTGCGCTCGCGCTCGGTGAGGTACTTCTCGAACATCTTTTCCAGGAACTCGCGCCGCGCCTGCGACTCTACCTCTTCCTCGATCTGCTCGGCCTCGCTGCCGGCGAAGCGCTCGCCGAAGCTGGCGCTGTCACGGTCGCCCCGGTCCAGCGGGGCATCGAGCGAAAGCTCGCTGGCGGCCACCCGGCGCAGGGCGCGGATGGTGTCTACCGGCTCGCCCATGTCGTCGGCGATCTCCTCGTCGGTCGGCGAGCGGCCCAGCTGCTGCGTAAGGGCCGTCTCCACGCGCGACAGGCGCACCAGGTTGCTGTTCTGGTTGAGCGGAATGCGCACCGACCGCGTCTGCTCGGCCAGGGCCTGCAGCACGGTCTGGCGGATCCACCACACGGCGTACGAGATGAACTTCACTCCCTTGTCCGGATCGAACTTCTTCACGGCCTTCAGGAGCCCCTCGTTGCCGATGCACACCAGCTCGGCCAGCCCAAGGCCGCGGCCCTGGTACTTCTTCACGTAGGAGATCACGAAACGGAGGTTCGCCGTCACGAGACGCTCGGCGGCCTGCTTGTCTCCAGCGCGCGCCCGGTGGGCAAGGGCGCGCTCCTCGGCGGGATCGTCGATCAGGGGATATTTCTCGACGTCCTGCAGGTACTGGTCGAACGAATCCAGGGCCCGTGAGCTCAAGAACATGTGGCTCGTCCTTTGGGTAAAATGACGAGAGCAGCGAGCCCCGGTGGTGTGCGAGGCTCGCTGCTCTCAATTCACGCGGAGCGGTTTGTATCCCCCCGGAAATGCTGTCTCATAACAGGTCAATGTAGGCCGCAAGGCGTCCAAAGTCAATCTTTTCTCCCGGGCGCGCTCCGCACGGTGCTTCCGGCCCTGATAGCCTGCCCGTTCCGAAAGGTTCCGCTCGCTCCGCCCTGAAAAAGGGCGCGCCGCGGCGCCGCAAGTTGCGCGCCGGAACGGCTCAGGCCTTCGAAAACGCGCGCCACAGGTAGTACGCCGGAATGCCCAGCAGGATGATTCCGAAGCCCAGCGCCGAGTTGGCCGTGTCGTTGATGGCCGAGTTCAGCAGCATGCCGCAGGCGCCCACCAGGAACAGCACCGGCACCACGGGATACCCGGCCGTGCGGTAGGGGCGCGGCAGGTCCGGCCGGGTGCGGCGCAGGCGAAAGACGGCCAGCACGCTCAGCGCGTAGAAAGGCCAGATCCCCAGCACGAACGAATCGGCCAGCTGCTGGAAGCTGCGCCCCAGCACGTACGCGATCCCCAGGCTGGCGGCCAGTCCGATGGCCGCGTACGGCGTCTTCCACCGCGGGTGCACCGCCGCGATGGGGCTGAAGAAGTTGCCGTCCGCCGCCATGGCGTACAGGATGCGCGGACCCGTCATCGTAGACCCGTTCAGGGCGCCGAAGGTGGAGATCATCACCATCCCCGCCACCACCGAGGCGCCCACCGGCCCGAAGATCTTCTGCGCCACGTCCGAGGCCACCAGCGGGCTCTTCGCCATCTCCGGCATCGTCATCACGAACAGGTAGCCGGCCACGATGGTCAGGTAGATGGCCGCCACCGCGAGCACTCCGCCGATGATGGCGCGCGGCATGGTGCGTCCCGGGTCCTTCACCTCGCCCGCCATGAAGGTGAGGTCTGCCCAGCCGTCGTACGCCCACATCACCGACACCAGCGCCAGCCCGAAGCCCACCCACGAGGTGGGCGCCAGGCCGTTGGGGTTGGCCAGCGCGCCGCCGCCGCCGTCGCCCAGCAGGAACGCCGCGAAGGCCAGCCCCACGATGGCGATTACCTTGGCGCCGGTGCTGAGGTTCTGGACGATGGAGCCCCACTTCACCGAGCGGATGTTGGCCAGCCCCAGCAGCAGGATGGCGCCGGCGGCCACCCAACGCACCCATCCCGGCCCGTAGCCGAACATCCGCCCGGCGTACTCGGCGAAGATCATGGCGATGGCGCCCAGCGCCGAGGGGCGGATCACCAGCAGCTCCGTCCAGCCGAAGAGGAAGGCGGGAAGCGGCCCGTACGCCTCGCGCAGGAAGACGTACACGCCACCCGAGCGCGGGAACATGGCCGCCAGCTCGGCGATGGTCAGCGCCCCCATCAGCGCCACCAGCGCGCCGACGATCCAGATCAGCGAAAAGGCGCCCAGCGTGCCTACCCGCTCGGCCACGGGGGCGGGCACGCGAAAGATGCCGCTGCCGATGGTGGAGCCCACCAGCACCGCCGCCGCGCTCCAGATGCCCAGCCTGCGCGGAAGCTCGTCGACGAAAGTGCCGATGTCGTGGTCTGCGGGCGCGGCGTGCGGCGCCGCCTGCGGTACGCTCATGTGCGGGGTGGCGGATGTTGTGTGGCGGAAGATCGGAACCCGGAGTCCACGCAAGATAGTCCGTGCGGGCGGCGCGACAACAGGGACGCGCCGGGCGCAGGGGAACCCGCACTGGCGCCGTCCCGTATCAATCGCCAGTATCGCCATTGCCCGCGGCGCCTTCCGTACCGCGACGCGCGTCCCGACATCCAACGCCTACCATGTCACACTCTCTCGTCATCCGCCGCGCGCTGCTGGCCGTGCTGGCGCTTTCGGCGGCCGTCCCCCAGGCGGCGCCCGCGCAGGGGCAGGACCCGTCGCGGCTGTCCGTGGAGCGCATCTTCGCCTCCCCCGAGTTCCGCCTGCAGACGCTTCCGGCGGTGCAGTGGATGAACGACGGCCAGCGCTACACCTTCGTGGGCACCGACGGCGACCTGATGGTGGAGGACGCCGCCACGGGTGCCCGGTCCGTGATCGTGGACGCGGGGCTGCTGGGGCCCGCCGGGGCCGGTGAGCCGATCGAGATCGAGGACTACCAGTGGTCAGACGATGAGCGCAAGCTGCTGGTGTACACCAATAGCCAGCCCGTCTGGCGCGCCAACACCAAGGGCACCTTCTACGTGTGGGACGTCGCCGCGCGGCGGCTGACGCCCGTCTCCACCGCGCCCGGCTGGCAGCAGTTCGCCAAGTTCTCGCCTGACGGCGGCAAGGTGGGCTTCGTTCGCGACAACGACCTCTTCGTCACCGACCTGGCCACCGGGCGGGAGACGCGGCTGACCCGCGACGGCGGCGAGCAGATCATCAACGGCACCTTCGACTGGGTGTACGAGGAAGAGCTGGGGCTGCAGGACGGCTGGCGGTGGAGCCCCGACGGGCGGCACATCGCCTACTGGCGCATCGACCAGTCGCCCGTGCGCACCTTCTACATGATGCAGGAGACGGACAGCCTGTATGCGCAGCCGGTGGCGCTTCGCTATCCCAAGGCCGGCACGCCGAATCCCATCGCCCGCATCGGCGTGGTGAGCGCGGAGGGCGGCGAGACGCGGTGGATGGATACGGGGAGCGACCCGTCCGTCCTCCTGGCCCGGATGGAGTGGGCCGCGTCGCCGTCCGAGATCGTCATCCAGCGCACCAACCGCATCCAGAACCGCCTGGACGTGATGGTGGCCGACGCCGCGACCGGCCGCAGCCGCGTGCTCTTCACCGAAACCGACAGCGCGTGGGTGGACGTGGGCGACGACTTCCGCTGGCTGAACGGCGGGCGCCAGTTCCTGTGGACGAGCGAGCGCGACGGGTCCAACCACCTGTACGTCTACAACCGCGACGGCTCGGTGGCGCGCCAGTTGACGCGCGGGGACTGGGAGGTCACCAGCGTGCTGGGGATCGACGAGAAGAACGGCTGGGTGTACTTCGGCGCGACGGAGCAAGGGCCCGCCGAGCGCCACGTGTACCGCGTGCGGCTGAACGGGCGCGGCGGCGTGCAGCAGGTGAGCCGCGACCGGGGCACGCACGTGGCGGCGCTGAGCCCGGCGGGCACGTACTGGCTGGACTTCCACTCCCGGGCCGGCGTGCCGCCCGTCATCTCGCTGCGGCGGCCGGACGGCGCGCACGTCCGCACCCTGGCCGACAATGCATCGGTTCGTCGGACGCTGGAGGCGCTGGCCATCCGCAAGCCCGAGTTCATCCAGGTGCCCGGGGCGGACGGGACGATGCTGAACGCCACCATCATCCGCCCGGCGGACTTCGATCCGGCGAAGAAGTACCCCGTGCTGATGTACGTGTACGGCGGGCCGGGCTCGCAGACGGCGACGGACGCGTGGGGCGGAAACCGCTACCTCTGGCACCAGGTGATGGCCCAGAACGGATACCTGGTGGTCAGCGTCGACAACCGCGGCACGGGCGGGCGCGGGCGCGACTTCAAGAAAGTCACGTACCTGCGGCTGGGCCAGCACGAGGCGGCCGACCAGGTCGCGGCGGCCCAGTGGCTGGCGCGGCAGCCGTACGTCGACGCGCAGCGCATCGGCATCTGGGGGTGGAGCTACGGCGGCTTCATGACGGCGTTCAGCATGATGCAGCCGGGCTCGCCCTTCAAGGCGGGCGTGTCGGTGGCCCCCGTGGCCGACTGGGGGCTGTACGACACCATCTACACCGAGCGCTTCATGCGCACCCCGCAGGAGAACCCCGAGGGCTACCGCCGCAGCCCGGTGGGTGAGGCGGCCAACCTGCGCGGCAGGCTGCTGCTGGTGCACGGCACGGGCGACGACAACGTGCACTTTCAGAACAGCGTGAGGCTGGCCAACGCGCTGCAGGCCGCGGGCAAGCAGTTCACCTTCATGGCCTACCCCAACCGCAACCACTCCATCTCCGGCAGGGCGACCAGCGCGCACCTGTTCACCATGATGACCGACTGGGTGCTGGCCAACCTCTGATCCGCCTGGGTTTCACGCGGAGGCGCGGAGGAACGGATGAGCCGCGGAGGGGCTGGAAGCCCTTCCGCGGTTCTTCATTCACTTCACCAGCTTGAAGAAGACGCCGAACGCCTTCTTCGCCGTCGGGGTCAGCTTGCCGCGGCGCCAGGCGTCCGCCGCCTTGCGGATGACCTCGGCGGTGGTGGGATACGGATAGATCACGTCCCCCAGCTTCCCCAGCCCGATCCCCGCCGTCATCGCCTGCGTCACCTGCGTGATGAGATCGCCCGCGTGCTCGCCCACGAGCGTGGCGCCAAGGATGGTGTCGGAACCCGCCTTCAGGTGGACGCGAAAGAATCCCTCCTTGGTGCCTTCCAATCGCGCGCGGTCCACCTCCTCCATCTGGATGGTGATCGTCTGCACCTGCTCGCCGCGTTGCCGAGCCTCGTCCGGCGAAATGCCCACGTGGGCCACCTCGGGTGAGGTGTACGTGCACCAGGGCATCACCAGGTCCGCGACCTTGCCGCGCCCGAAGAAGAGGGCGTTGCGCACCACCATCCGCGCCTGCGCGTCGGCCGCGTGGGTGAACTTGAACTTGGACGCCACGTCGCCGATGGCGTAGATGCGCGGGTTGGAGGTGCGCATCCGCTCGTCGACCGTTACGCCGTGCTTGCCCACTCCCACGCCAGCCAGCTCCAGCCCCAGTCCCTCCACGTTCGGCGCGCGCCCGGCAGCCACCAACAGGTGCGAAGCCGACACGGTTCGCGCCGCGCCCTCGTGCGAGATGCGCAGGGTCTTCCCCGCCCCGTCCGTCCGCACGGACTCCACGCGCGCGCCCAACAGGACCTCGACGCCGTCCCGCCGGAGCGCGGACGCGATCACTTCGCCGGCGGCGGGATCGTCGTTCTTCAGCAGGCGGTCGCCGGATTCGATGAGGGTCACGCGCCCGCCCAGGCGTGCGATTGCCTGCGCCATCTCGCATCCGATCGGCCCGCCGCCGAGGATGGCGAGGTGCTCGGGGCGCTCGGTAAGCGAGTAGAAAGTCTCATTGGTGAGATAGCCGGAATCCGCCAGCCCATCGACGTCCGGGACCGCCGCGCGTCCGCCGGTTGCGATCACGGCGCGGTGAAAGAGCAGCCGCTTTCCATCCACCTCCACCGCGTCGTTGGACACGAAGCGCGCATCGCCAAGGTACACGTCCACGCCGATCTGGTCTCGGAACCGCGCGGCGCTGTCCACGGGGCTGAGGTCCGCGCGGATGCGCCGCATGCGCTCCATCACCGCGGCGAAGTCACCGTCTCCGCCCGCCGCGGGGCCGCCGTAGCGCGCCGCCGCCTCCCGCGCCGCATGCCACGATTTGGCGGCAGCGAGCAGGGCCTTCGACGGCACGCAGCCCACGTTCAGGCAGTCGCCGCCCATCAATGCACGCTCGATGAGCGCCACCCGCGCGCCGACCGCCGCACCGATGGCGGCCGTCACCAGCCCCGCCGTCCCCGCGCCGACGACGACGAGGTGGTAGCCCCCCTTCGGCGGCGTGGGATTGGTCCACGCGGTGGGATGGACGTTCTCCAGCAGCCGCCGGTTGTGCGAATCCAGCGGCTGCACGGCGGGAATGGAGGTCGGATCGTGGGCCATGGTTTCGCGGCGGATGATCAGTGGTCGAATAGCAAAAGGAGGAGCCGCGGGGCTCCTCCCTTGGAAAGTACGGTACCGATCCCGTTTCGACTAACCCCGGAGCATGCCGCGGTTCCCCCTCCCCCGGCCCCTCCCCCGCAAACAGCGCGGGAGAGGGGGGAACTTCGGTCGGGGAACGTCACACCGGATTGGGGGGCTGCCGGTGAAGGCCCCTGGGAGCCCCCTCCCCCCGGCCCCCGTCCCCCGCTGCGCAGGGGAGGGGGAGAC
>NZ_DATBNB010000347.1 GCF_036554565.1 Longimicrobium sp.
CCGGCTTTCGGTGCTGCGCGACGTGCTGAACGGCTTCGACGTAAAGCCCTCGTGGTTCTACGCCACGCACGTGGAGCGCACCGAAAAGCTGGTGGACGAGGCCATCGAGATCTCCAACCAGGGAATGCCCTGCGACATGGACGTGGTGGAGGGCGACCTTCACCGCTGGGTGCGCTACTGGCTGGACCACGGCGGAAACCCCGAGCGGCTGACGGTTTCGTCCGACGCGTCCATGACCGGGCACGGGCTGGTGTGGCGGCAGGTGCGCGAGTGCGTGCTGGAGCATGGTTTCACGCTGGAACAGATGCTGCCCATGATCACCCGCAACACGGGGCGCATCCTGAAGCTGCGGGAAAAGGGCGAGATCCGGAAAGCCTTCGTGGGCGACCTGGTGATGCTCGAGGAAGGCTCGCTGGAAATCGTCAACGTGATGTCGCGGGGCAAGATGATGGTGCGCGACGGCACGCTGACGTGCCAGGAGAACTGGCTGAAGGACAGCGACCGGGAGATCCACCTGTCCGGGCGCAAGAACGAGGGCGGCGACGACGACTGACCGCGCACCCACGAGGGGCGCGCGGGGCAGGGCGGACGGGGAACGAGGAAAGAGCGCAAATGGCCGAGGACCAGGAAGAGCAGCAGGGCCGCAACGGCCAGCAGGACGTAGAGGCGGGCGGCCACGCGCAGCGGATGGGGCACCTGCTGGTGATCGGCGGCGCGGAAGATCCCGACGAGGACGACATGAAGATCCTGCCGCACTTCGTGAAAATGTGCGGCGGGCCCTCTGCGCGGATCGTCGTCTGCTCGTCGCCTTCGGAAAACCCGCACGACAAGGCCGACACCTACGAGCGGCTGCTCGACAAGATCGGCGTGGCCGCGGTGTTTCCGGCCCCCATCGACAGCCGCGACGAAGCCGAGGACCCGGACCTTCTGGAGTTCACCCGCGAGGCCACGGGCGTCTTCTTTACCGGCGGCGACCAGCTGCGGCTGACGGCGCTGGTGGCCGGGACCGCGTTCGGTGAGATGGTGAGGACGCGGCTGTACGGCGACAACCTGGTGGTAGGCGGCACCAGCGCCGGCGCCGCCGCCATGAGCAGCGTGATGCTCATCGGCGGCAAGAGCGAGGGCACGGTGAAGCGCGAGGACGTGAGCCTGGCGCCGGGGCTGGGCTACTGGCGCGACACCGTGGTCGACACGCACTTCAGCCAGCGCGGCCGGGTCAGCCGCCTGATGACCATCTTTGCGCACAATCCCCAGGTGCTGGGCATCGGCATCGACGAGAACACGGCGATCGACCTCGTTCCCGGAGACCGCTTCACCGTGATCGGCGCAGGCGTGGTGATGGTGTTCAACGGCCGCGTCAGCCACACCAACGCGCCCGACGCGTCCGACGACGAAACGCTGGCCATCACCGACACGGCGCTCCACACCCTTCCCGAGGGGTACGGCTTCAACCTGCGCACCAAGCGGCCGCTGCTGCCCGGGGGCGAGCAGATTCCCAAGGTGGAGCACTGAGGCGCGGGTCACGACGGTAACCACGGCCGCCCCGGTGGACGGCCGGCTGCTGCGGAGGGATGCGCGATGACGGAAAGCGGGATGGGGCCCTCGGGCGCGGAGCAGATCGCGCTGCTGAACGACCTGCTGGCGCTGGACCACGATGCGGTGCAGGCGTACTCCATCGCCATCGGGCGGATCAGCAACGCGGAGTACCGGGAGACGCTGGCGGGCTTTCGGGGCGACCACCAGCGGCACATCACGCAATTGACGGGGCTGATCCAGGACCGCGGCGGGGTGCCGGTGCAGATGCCGCACCTGCCCACGGGGCACTTCAAGCTGGCGGTGCAGGCCCTGGGCGCCGCGGGCGACGACCGCGCCCTGCTGATGGCGTTCAAGGCCAACGAGCGGCAGGTGCGCGACAAGTACCGCCGCCACGCCGACGATCCGCACGAGCCGGCCGTCGCCACCATCCTCCGCGCGGCGGCGCGCGACGAGGAGGCGCACTACGCGTGGGTGGAGGGCGTGCTGGAGGGGATGGGGCTGGAGCCGGGTTCGCTGCTGAAGACGGTGCAGGACGCGGCGGAGACGGCCCACGCCACCACCGCCGACGCCATCGAGTCCGCCGGCCGCCGCGTGGCGGAGGCGGTGGAGCGCCTGCGGCCCGGCGGAACGCGCTAGGCGGAGGCCCGCCCCCCGGGTGCCCCTCCCCCGGCCCCTCCCCGCACGAACTGCGTGCGGAGAGGGGGGATCTTCGGTGTGGGTCCTGAGGTGCGGTGTGCGGGCCGGCGCCCCCCATCCCCAGCCCTTCCCCCGCAAACTGCGCGGGGGAAGGGAGCCAGTGCCTTGTGTCACGCCGGCCCCGGCGCGGCGGCTGGCTCCGTCACCGAGGCCTCGGCTGCCGTGGGGCCCTCACCCGTCCTCGCTTGGGC
>NZ_DATBNB010000348.1 GCF_036554565.1 Longimicrobium sp.
ACACCGGCAGCACGGGGCCGGCCACCACGTCCGCATCGTGCTGGGCCTGCACCCGCAGCAGCTCGTCGAGCCAGCCGGGCTGGGGCACCTCGTCGTCGTCGATGAAGGCCATCATCTCCGCCCCGGCCTCGCGCGCGGCGGCCACGGCGGCGTTGCGCGCGTGGGATACGCCGCGGCGCTCCTCGTGCCGATAGCGCAGGGGCCAGGGAAGCCGGTCCGACCATTCGTCGCAGACGGCTTCGGCGGAGCGCGCGGGATCGTTGTCCACCACCACGATCTCCAGCTCCGGGCCGCGCCCCCCGCCGAAGCGCAGCGCCGCCAACCCCTCCAGCAGCCGGGCCAGGCCGCGGGGGCGCAGGTAGGTCACGGCGCAGACGGCCACCTTCACGGCGGGGTCTCCCGCACCGCGCGGGCGTGGAGCCCGGCGAGGGTGCGCCGCCCGCGGCTCATGACACCCAGCGCGGCCAGGCGCTGCACCAGCCGCTCCTTGCGCTCCATGCCCAGCACCCGCTCCAGCGCGCGTCCCGCGGGAGTGGCCGACACGGCGGGCGACCGGGCGAGCGCGCGGCCCTTGCCCAGCCACTCGCGGCCCAGCTCCCAGTGGCCGTTCTGGAAGCCCTGCATGGCCACCGCGTGGTACGACCGCGACAGCGAGCGGGCGAACAGCGGCAGCCGGCCCTGCGCCTCGAGCATGGACACCAGCCGGTCGAGCACGCGGATCTGCGACTGCAGCTTGTTGGCCTGCACGAAGTTGCGGCTGACGGACACTCGGGTGTCGCCGTGCATGCGGTACAGGCCCACCAGCTCGTCCGTGCGCGCGATGGAGGCGCCCAGCACCAGCGCGCGCATGGCGATGTCGCCGTCCTGGTTGCGGGCCAGCTCCTCGTCCCAGCCGCCGGTGGGCTCGTACGCGTCCCGCCGCCACAGCACGGCGCAGGTGGGCACCCACGACGACTCCAGCCAGCCGCGCAGCGCCTGGTCGCGGTCCTCGCTGGGCGGCCCCGGGTCGCGGGCGGTGCGCACCCACCTGCCCCCGGCGTCCAGCTCCAGCTTGGCGGAGTCGCCGACCGCGATGGCCCCCGGCCGGCCGCGCGCCACGGCCACCAGGGCGGCCAGCGCGCCGGGGGTGATCACGTCGTCCGCGTCCAGGAACATCAGGTAGGCGCCGCGCGCCAGCTCGGCGCCGCGGTTGCGGGCGTGGCCGCCGCCCCGGTTGCGGTCCAGCCGCAGCGCGCGGACCCGGTCCGGGTGCCGGGCCACGAAGCCCTCGACGATGGCCCAGCTGCCGTCCGTCGACGCATCGTCCACCACGACGGCTTCCACCTCCGGGTGCGACTGCGCCAGGATGGAGTCCAGCGTGTCGGCCACGAACGCCTCGGCGTTGTGGCAGGGAACCACGACGGATACCAGGTCGGGTGGGGCGGTGGTGCTCATGGTGCTCCTGTCCGTGCAGCCGGGGCGTGCGGAAGCGGGCGCGCGGTGTGAACGCGGCGCCCGCGCAAGCGGAACTCGGTCGATGGTCCCCGGCGCGAGATTGCTACCGCTTTGCGGTGCACCGCCCGTGCCAGCGCACCGCGTCAGCCCGGGGGCTCCGCACGTGCGCCACCCAGCCGCCGCAGGGCCTCGGACAGGTAGGCGTCGCGGAACACCCCGGGCAGGGTGGACGGCACCCCCGGCCGCCTGGGTGGATGGTCCACGATCATCCGGTGCAGCACGTCCGCTTCGCGCGCCACGCCCCCGGTGCCGAACACGGGGCCGATGAACGGATGCCGCCGCAGCACGTCCGCCAGGAGCCCGCGGTCCAGCCCGAAGCCGTCGTACGGAAAGGCGAAGGGAACGCGCGACGCGCCGGACAGTTCGGCGGCCACCCGGCACGACTCCACGATCTCGTGCTCCACCCGCCCGGCCCCGTCGATGGACCCCAGGTGCCAGTGGAGCCGCGAGTGCCCGCCGAAGGCGAAGCCCTCCCGCGCCATCTCCTTCACCTGCTCCGCCGTCAGGTACGGCTGCGTCCCGAGGAACGCCTCCACGTCCACCCCGGCCAGCTCCACCAGCCGCGCCAGGGTGGCGTACGCGGGCGAGTCGGGGTTGCGCAGCGCCGGGCGGATCCACGCCGACACCGCCTCCGCGTCCGCCAGGGGACGTCCCGCCGCCGCCCCCATCTCCTGCAGGATCGCCCGCACCCGCCCGCCGTCCATCGTCCGCATCGCCTCCACGCACAGCGCCACCTGGTTGAAGGCGAGCGCCTGCCCGTTGCCGATGACGTCGGTGGTCAGGAAGAAGGTGCAGGGGATGCCCAGCTCCAGGAGCATGGGGCGGACGACGGAGAAGCACTCCGCGTAGCCGTCGTCGAAGCTCAGGAAGACGCGGTTGGGCCCCAGCGGCCGGCCGGCGTCGCGCGCCTCCATCAGCTCGGCACAGGAGACGAAGCGGAAGTGCGCCTTCAGCCAGAGGAGGTCCGCGCGGAACTGGGCGACGGTCTTGAAGGGGTAGAGCCGGGAGACGTGGGGAACCGGCCGATCGCTCACCACGTGGTAGCACAGGCCGATGGGCTCGCTCCGGATCACCCGGGCGTAGGCGGTGACGGGGAGCAGCCGCATGGCGTTGGAGGCCACGCGGCGCGCGAGCACCCCCGGAGTCACGGCAGGCGCCCCGCGTCGGGGGACAGGCGCAGCACGCGGACCATGGCGAACTGCAGCGGCCGCGGAAGCCGGGACACGTTGGGCGCCAGCCGGTCGAAGAGCGCCGCCGGGCGAACGCGCGGAGGCAGCAGGTACACCCCCGCGGGCATGGCCAGGGCGCTGGCCGCGAGGATGGCCAGGAAGATGGCGCCGTCGCCGGCACCCAGCCGTTCCATCGCCAGCCGCGCCGCCAGCGCCGCCGCGCCCACCATGCCGGCCAGGGCCACCCCCGGCGCCTGCACGGCCAGGAACTCGCCCCAGGTGCCTTCGGCGATGCGCAGCGCCAGCGACGACATGGCCACGTACATGTAGACGATGGCCAGGCTGACGCCCACCGCCACCCCCGTGACCCCCCAGCGGGTGCCGGCGATGCCGCCCACGATGACCAGCGCGGCGTACACGAACTGGCGCCGCGTCTCTTCGCCCAGCCGATCGGAGGCGGCGGTGACGGCCCCGGCCAGGTGGTAGACCGCGCGGAAGAGGCCGGCGGCGCACAGCACCTGCAGCGCGGGCACCATTCCGCTCCACCGCGCCCCGTACAGCGTCACCACCATGTGGGGCGCCGCGATGACCATGCCGGTCATCACCGGGGCGGCGACCAGCGCCGTGAACTGCACGGCCAGCAGGTAGCCGCGCTTCAGCCGCGGCTTGTCGTTCTGCACCTCGGCCAGGGCGGGAAAGAGCACCGCGATGGTGGCGCCGCCCAAGTGGCTCAGCGGCAGCAGCATCAGGTTGTAGGCGCGCCCGTACAGGCCCAGCGCCGCGGCGCCCAGCACCCGCCCCACGATGGCGTTGTCGCCGTTGCGCGCGAAGTAGTTGACGAC
>NZ_DATBNB010000349.1 GCF_036554565.1 Longimicrobium sp.
ATGGTTCTGGGCAAGGACCGGAAGTAGCGGCATCGAGCGAAGCTGCCACTCGGACGAGAGCGGCGGCGAACGACCCGGAGAATGAAAGCGGTCCTCCCGAGCAATGCTTGGGAGGACCGAATCGTTGATGGCAGCGCGAGAGGTGATTACATTGTAGTGCACTGTAGGTCGGCCTTTGTCCATGAGGAAACCGTGCCCTCTGTTCAGCATAGTATTCGGGTACCCGAGCGGCTCGACCGCGACATCAGCCGTGAGATCCAGCACCGGGGCGAGCGCGACTGGTCAAAGGGCGCCGTATCCCTGATGGAAGAGGCGGTGCGCGCGGCGCGCATCCCGGGAATCGTTTTTGTCCAGCGCCGGGAGGGGCGCCGTGCCGCGGTGGCGTTCTCCGGCCTGGAAGTATGGGAGATCGTGGCGACCTGGAAGGAGGCAGGCGAAGATTGGGGAACCCTGGTCGAAGCGTACCCGGAACTTTCTCAAGGTCAGCTGCGAGCCGCGCTTGCCTATTACCAGGTGTATCCCGACGAGGTGAACGATCGCTTGGACCGTGAGGCGTACTGGACGCCGGAGCGAGTGGCGGAAGAGCTTCCCTTCACGCGCCCGATAGGACGGTGACAGGCCCGGGAGCGGGAGGCGAGGCCCGGCTATACCTGGACGAGGACATCCCCTACCGGGCGGCGGATGTCGCCAGCGGGCTGGGGTTGAACGTCATCGCTGCCAGGGATGCCCACGCGTCTCTGCCGCAGGACGACGCTTTGCATCTGCAGACGGCGGCGGCGGTCCAAAGGATCATGGTCACGTACAACCGCGACGACTTCATCCTGGCGACCCGAAACGCGTTCGCGGCCGGCCTGTCTCACGCCGGGTTGTTGATTCTGACCCGCAAGCTTCCACGCGACCCCGCCCGCATCGGACACGCTCTGGACCGGTGGGCGAAGGCGCGCGTCCTGGAGGGGCGCTGGCCTATGCAGCCGTTCGAGGTCGACTTCCTCTCGGATTAATCGCGCACGCTGCGCCTTGGGCGAAGGGCCCTCCACGACGATCTCGTGAGGGGCCCTTCTCCAATGTGCCCTGCGCCGTCGGCTCAACTCGCCAGGCGGGCGGGGCTGGGCTCGGCGGCGTCGGCCGGAAGCTCCTCGTCGATGCCGCCCTCAGACGATGTACCGTCGTCGGCCGGTTCACCGCGCGCAGCCTCATCGTCGACAGGCTCGTCGTCGTCAATCGCTTCGGCTGACGCCGGGTGGACGGGGTCGCTGGTGGCCGTGGGGAGGGGCAGGCCCTCTCCGGAGATGAGGCGCATGTCCAGCTTGGGCGGCAGGCACAGGCGGAAGGTGCTTCCATCACCCACGGTGGACTCCACCGTCAGCGTTCCCCCCAGCAGCACCGCCAGCCGGCGCGAAATGGGCAGCCCCAGCCCGGTGCCCACCTGCTGGTCGGGGTCGGCCAGCTGCACGAACTCGTCGAAGATGCGGTCGAGGTCTTGCGGCTCGATCCCCCGGCCCCGGTCGATCACGTCGACCTCCATCCCGCCGTCCTCGCGCTTGTGGCAGCGCACGGTGATGGGCTTGCCGTCGCCGAACTTGATGGCGTTGGAAAGCAGGTTCAGCAGGATCTGCCGCACCCGCCGCGCGTCGGTGGTGATCACCGCGTCGCCGTCGGACTCCAGCGTGAGCTCCGAGCCGTGCTCGTCGGCCAGGGGGCGCACGGTGACGAACAGGTCCTGCACCAGCGAGGGGAACGCCGCGGGCTGCACCTCGATGTCTACCTTGCCCGCCTCGATCTTGGAAAGGTCGAGGATGTCGTTGACCAGCTCCAGCAGGTGCTTGGCGGCCGCGTGCGCGCGCTCGATGCCGCGGGCCTGCTCGGGGTTCAACGGGCCGTAGATGCTGTCGAGCAGGAGCGAGCTGTAGCCCAGGATGGCGTTGATGGGCGTGCGCAGCTCGTGGCTCATGGAGGCGTAGAACCGGCTGCGCGACGCCATGGCGTTTTCCAGCTCGCGCTGGCGCGCCTGCAGCTGCCGGTTCAGCGACTTGAGCTCTGCCGCCTGCTTGCGGAGCGCCTCTTCGGCGCGCTTGCGCTCGGTGACGTCGCGGCCGATGACGGTGTACACCCGCTCGCTGTCCAGCTGCAGGCACGAGATGGAGCCTTCCAGCGGAAACACCTCGCCGTTCGCGCGCATCCCCTCGAACGCGTGCTCGTGAAGGGCGTCGTCGTCCGGCGACTTCCCTTCGAGCACCGAGGCCGCCCGCGCGGCGGCGGCGGCGCACATCTCCTCCAGCGCCACGCCCCGGAAGGCGGGGCTCAGCAGCTCGTCGAAGGACAGCCCCATGGCGTCGGCCGCCGGGCGGCCGAAGGTGCGCTCGGCGGCGGAGTTGAAGAGGGTGATGCGGCGCTCGTCGTCGAAGGTGAGGATGGCCTCCAGCGCCGACCCCACGATCTCGGCCATGCGCGCCTCCGACTCCAGCAGCCGTGCCCGGTGCGCCAGCTCCAGCTCGCGCACCTCGCTTTCGCGAAGCCGCTTCTCCTGGTCCTTCAGCTGCTCCGTCTTCAGGTACAGGTCGATGAAGACGGCGACCTTGCTGCGCAGCACGTCGGGGTTGAAGGGCTTGGACAGGTAGTCCACCGCGCCCACCGAGTACCCCGTGAAGACGTACTGCTCGTCCTTGCTGATGGCGGTGAGGAAGATGATGGGCGTGGACCGCGAGCGCTCGCGCGACTTGATCAGCTGCGCCGTTTCGAAGCCGTTGATCCCCGGCATCTGCACGTCGAGCAAAATCACCGCGAAGTCGTGCAGCAGCACGTGGCGCAGCGCCTCTTCGCCCGAGTTGGCGCGCACCATCTCGTGCCCCAGCGGCTCCATGATGGCTTCCAGCGCCATCAGGTTCTCGGGGCGGTCGTCCACCATCAGGATGCGGGCGCGCGAGCCCGCCACTGCCTCGGCTGCCTGTGTCATGCGGCCGAGCGGCAGCGGGGAACGCGGCGGCCGCGGATGGCGGCCAGGTGCGGGCCGATCTCTTCCAGCGGCAGCACGCAGGCGTCGGGAACGGCGCGCACGGCAAAGCGGGGCATCACCCGCACCTCCGACGTGTCGGGGTCCTGCACCACGCAGTGGCCCCCGGCGTCGGCGATGCGGCGCAGCCCGGCGGCGCCGTCCTGGTTGGCCCCGGTCAGCACCACGCCCACCGTGTCCATCCCGTAAACGTCGGCGGCCGATTCGAACATCACGTCGATGGAGGGGCGGCTGTAGCGCACCGGCTCGTCGGTGGAAAGCGAAAAATATCCGTCGCGGTCCAGCAGAAGATGGTAGTCGGGAGGGCCCACGAATACCCCCGGCCCGATCTCCTGCTTGTCGGTCACCTCGTACACCGTCATGGGCGAGCACTCCTGCAGCAGCTCGCACAGCAGCTCCGACTCCTTGGCCCGGTGCTGCACGACCACCACGGGAACGTCGAAGTCTTCCGGCAGCGCCGACACCAGGGTGCGCAGCGCGTGTAGCCCGCCGGCCGAGGCGCCCACCACCACGATGCGGTACCCGATGGGCGGCGAGGTCACGCCAGCCTCCGGTAGATCTTTTCGCGGGCGTCCACCACCTCGTACCGGTCCTCGAACTCCGTGAACCGCAGCGTTTCCTTGTTGCCCAGCGCCAGGGTGCCGAAGCGCCCCAGGCTCTCGTAGAACAGGCCGTGCACGCGGTTCTGCAGCTTGCGGTCGAAGTAGATCATCACGTTGCGGCACACGATCACGTTGAACTCCGAGAACGAGCCGTCGGTGACCAGGTTGTGCTGCGAAAACACCACGTTGCGCGTGAGTGCGGCGTTGAACAGCGCGCCGTCGTACAGGGCCGTGTAGTACTCCGAGAACGACCTCTTGCCGCCCGCCTTCAGGTAGTTCTGTGTGTACTCCTGCATCTTGTCGAGCGGAAAGATGCCCGCGCGCGCCCGCTGCAGCACCACCTCGTTGATGTCGGTGGCGTAGATGCGGGCCCGGTCGTACAGCCCCTCCTCTTCCAGGAGGATGGCCATGGAGAACACTTCTTCGCCCGTGGAGCACCCGGCGTGCCAGATGCGGATGAACGGGTACGTCCGCAGCGCCGGCACCACCTTCTCGCGGAAGGCCGCGTAAAAGCCCGGGTCGCGGAACATGGCCGTGACGTTGATGGAAAGGTCCAGCAGCAGCTTTTCCATCATCGCCGGGTCGTGCAGCACCCGGTCGGCCAGCTGGGTGATGGTGTTCAGCCCGTCCTGGTGAATGCGCTTCCACACGCGCCGCTTGAGCGACGAGTACGCGTAGCTGCGAAAGTCGAATCCGTAGTGCCGGTACACGGCCTCCAGGAGCAGCTCCACCTCGATGCGCTCCAGGTCGCGGTCGTACGCCGCGGGTGTGTCGGGCAGCTGTACCTTGGGTGCCTGCGCCACTGCGTTGCCTTCGGGTTCTCCGCCTGGTGCGCCGCGCGAGGGCTTCGCGCGGCGCGTTCAGCGGAGGTGCACGGCAAGGTGCGTGCTTGACCCCGGCGCCTTACCGGTACAGCCACACGCGCATCAGCGAAAGCAGCTGGTCCACGTCCACGGGCTTGGTGATGTAGTCCGACGCGCCGGCCGCGATGGACTTCTCGCGGTCGCCCTTCATGGCCTTTGCCGTCAGGGAGATGATGGGCAGGCTGCCGAACTCCGGCATCCCCCGGATGGCGCGGGTGGTTTCGTACCCGTCCATCTCCGGCATCATCACGTCCATCAGCACCAGGTCAACGTCGGGCTGCGCCTTGAGCAGCTCGATGGCGTCGCGGCCGTTCTCGGCGAAGATCACGTTCATCCCCTGCTGCTCCAGCACCGACGTCAGCGAAAAGATGTTCCGCACGTCGTCGTCCACCACCATGATCTTCTTCCCCGAGAACACCGAATCCGTCTTGTGCAGCTGCTCCAGCATCCGGCGCTTCTCGTCGGGCAGGCTGCTTTCCACCCGGTGCAGGAAGAGCGCGGTTTCGTCCAGCAGCCGCTCGGGGCTCTTGGCGTCCTTGATGATGATGCTTTCGGCGTAGCGGCGCAGGCGCGTTTCCTCCTGCGGGCTCAGGTCCTTGCCGGTGTAGATGATGATGGGCAGGTCCTGCATCTCGGGCGTGCCCTTCACGCGCTCCAGCAGCTCGAAGCCGTCCTCGCCGTGCAGCCCCAGGTCGAGCACCATGCAGTCGAAGCGCGTTTCGCGCAGCCGGTCCACCGCCTCCTCGGCGCTGCTCACCGCCACGATCTCCACGTCGTCGTCGCCGATCAGCTCGATGATGCTCTGGCGCTGCGTCTCGTCGTCCTCCACCACCAGCAGCCGCTTGGTGCCATCCGACAGCAGGTTGTTGATGCGGTCGAACGCGCCGTCCAGCGCCTCCTTGCTGATGGGCTTTTCCAGGTAGTTCACCGCGCCGTTGCGCAGCCCGCGCTGCCGCTGCCCCACCCCCGAAACGATGTGCACGGGAATGTGCCGCGTCTCCGGCGAGTGCTTCAGGCGGTCCAGCACCGTCCACCCGTCGATCCCGGGCAGGTCGATGTCGAGCGTCACGGCGTCGGGCCGGTACTCCTGCACCAGGTCCAGCCCCGTCTCCCCGTCCATGGCCACGAGCACCTTGTATCCCTTCTCCCGCGCCATGTCGAGCAGGATGCGCGCGAAGTGCGGGTCGTTCTCCACCACCAGCACCACCCGGTCGCCCGGCTGAATGCTGGCGCGGTCGTCGTGGATCCCCGCCTGGCTGGGGTCGCGCGGGTAGCGGCGCCGGTCTTCCTGCAGCGCCGACGCGGCCTCGTTGCGGCGCTGCGCCTCGATCATGGCCGGCCCGGCGCCCGCGCCGGAGCCGAAGACCACCGGCGACTCGGTTCCGCCGCCGCGGCCGTCGGGGTCGCCCGGCCAGCGCAGCGGCAGGAACAGGGTGAAGGTGCTCCCCCGTCCCTCCGCGCTTTCCACCCGGATCTCGCCGCCCAGCAGCCGCGCGATCTCGCGGCTGATGGAGAGGCCGAGGCCCGTGCCGCCGTACTTGCGGCTGGTGGTGCCGTCGGCCTGCTGGAAGGCCTCGAAGATCAGCCGCTGCTTGTCGGCGGCGATGCCGATGCCCGTGTCGGCCACCGAGAACGCCACCACCACGTCGGCGTCGTTCAGCATCTGGTTGGCGTAGCGCCGGCCCTTGTCGGCCTTGCGCATGCCGAGGGTGATGCTGCCTTCGTGCGTGAACTTGAAGGCGTTGGAGAGCAGGTTCTTCAGCACCTGCTGCAGCCGCTGGCCGTCGGTGTACACGGCCGGCGGAAGCTCGGTGTCGATGTCGATCTTGAGCTCCAGCCCCTTCTGCTCGGCCAAGGGCCCGAACGAGCGCTCGGCGTAGTTGCTGATGTCGGCCAGCAGCACGTCGCCCGGGTTGATGTCCATCTTCCCGGCCTCGACCTTGGACAGGTCGAGCACGTCGTTGATCAGGTTCAGCAGGTCGGTGCCCGACGCCAGGATGGTCTGCGCGTACTCCACCTGCTTGGGCGACAGGTTGCCGTCCTTGTTGTCGGCCAGGAGCTTGGCCAGGATCAGCAGCGAGTTCAGCGGCGTGCGCAACTCGTGGCTCATGTTGGCCAGGAACTCGCTCTTGTACTTGGACGAAAGGGCCAGCTGCTGCGCCTTTTCCTCCAGTTCCGCCCGCGCCGCCTCGACCTCGCGGTTCTTCTGCTCGACCTTGCGGTTCTGCTCCGCCAGCAGCGCCGCCTTTTCCTCGAGCTCCTCGTTCACCTGCTGAAGCTCTTCCTGCTGGTCGCGCAGGGCTTCTTCCGAGGCCTTGAGCGTCTTGGCCTGGGCCTCGAGCTCCACGTTCGTGCGGCGCAGCTCTTCCTGCTGGGCCTGCAGCTCCTGCGACTGGCTCTGCAGCTCCTGGGTGAGGTTCTGCGACTGCTGCAGAAGCTCTTCGGTGCGCATGTTCGCGGTGATCATGTTGAGCACCACGCCCACGCTTTCCGTCAGCTGGTCCAGGAACACCTGGTGGATCTGGCTGAACGGAAGGAAGCTGGCCAGCTCGATCACGGCCTTCACCTCGCCCTCGAAGAGGATGGGAAGGACCATGATGTTGCGGGGCGGCGCCTCGCCCAGCCCCGACGAGATGGTGATGTAGTCGTCGGGGACGTTCGTGAGGAGGATCGGCTTCCGCTCCAGCGCCGCCTGCCCCACCAGCCCCTCGCCCA
>NZ_DATBNB010000350.1 GCF_036554565.1 Longimicrobium sp.
CGGGGCCCGCGCACTCGACAGCAACGAGGGCGAGGAACGGTGCGCTTCGGAGGTCCCGGCGCATGCCCCTGGCCGCCCTCTCTCCCCGACCCTCTCCCCCGCAAGCGGGGGAAAGGGAGAATTCGGTCGCGCTTCGGCTGGCCTAGCGCACTCGACTGCGCGTTGCAGTCCGCGAAGGCGGACTTTGGGCCGTTGTTGCCGCGACTTCAGTCGCCCCAGCAGGGCCGGGCACTCGCCGCGTACTCCTCGCCGCACCGCAAGCCTGCAGCGTACCCCCTCTCCCACGCTGTTTGTGGGAGAGGGTCGCACGCGTGTCAGCGCGGCGGGGTGAGGGCCCCACGGCAGCCGAGGCCTCGGCTACGGTGACCGCTGCCGCGCCCGGGCTGGTTTCCCTTCCGCGGCTAGATCCTTCGGCCCGCGTTGTCTGTGCTACGGGCTGATCGGGTGCGCCTGGGCCTTCAGGATGACAGGCTGCGGTGGGATGCGGATAGGGGCGCGGAGGAAACAACCACGTGACGCGCCGGGTATGCCGATTGCCCTCTGTTTACGGGGCAGACGTCCGACTCACGTGGTACCCCGCGGAAGTATGCGCAACACTTTTTTTCTCCTTCGCCGCGCCGGCGTGCTGGCGCTCGCGGCGGCGGGCGTGGCGGCCGCCTCGGCACCGCCGGCTGACGCGCAGCAGCGTCCGCGCCGCCGGGCAGAGGTGCCCGCCGCGCCCACGCGGCGTCCGCCCGTCACGCGCCCCGCGGACGCGGCGCCGCAGGCGCAGAACCCGCTCGCCCGCGTGCGGTCCCGCTCGCTGGCGCGGGGCGGATACGCCGTCGTGGTGGACCTGGACGCCAACCGCCTGTACTTCGCCCGCGGGCGGCGGGTGCTCTGGTCCGCGCCCGTGGGCACTGGCACCGGGCTGCGGCTGGAGCACGACCGCGGCGAGTGGGACTTCGCGACGCCCAACGGCACCTTTCACGTCACCCACAAGCAGGTGGAGCCGGACTGGATCGCTCCAGACTGGTACTTCATCGAGAACGGGCTGCGCGTTCCACCGCCCAACTCCGACGCGCGCCGCTTTCCGCGCGGGCTGGGCTCGGCCGGCGTGTTCATCGGCCAAGGGCTGGCCATCCACGGCACCGACAAGCCCGAGCTGCTGGGCCAGCGCGTGTCGCACGGCTGCATCCGCCTGAGCAACGCCGACGCGCTGCGCCTGTTCCACAACGTACAGGTGGGCACCGAGATCATCATGGTGGGCGGGCGCAACGCCGCGCCGGACGCGCCGCCCCGGCAGACCGCCTCCACGTCCACGCGCCGCACGGGGGCGAACGGGGAGCGGATTCCGCCTCCGCGCGACCCGTTCACCGTGGAGTTGGAGGAGCAGGAGACGTACGACCTGCTGGACCGCCTGGACGACGAGCTGTTCGCCGCCGTGGCCGCACGCGGCGCGCAGACGCGCTGGCCCCAGGTCGCAAGCGTGCTCCTGCTGCGCGGCGTCAAGGACGGCGACGACGAGGCGCTCGCCGGGCTGTTCGAGCGCTATCCCGACCTGGGCACCGGCGCACTGCGGGAAGAATACGCCACCTTCGTCACCGACGCGTTCGCGCAGGGCGCGCTGCGCACCCTGGCGGTGATGGCCAACCTGGACCGCCCCACGCGAGAATCGGTGGCGCGCGCCATCGTGGACGGGAGCCTCGCCCTCTTTCCCGGCGACGTGAACACCGCCGCCGCGCCGTGGCCCACACGGCGCGCCCCGCGCGAGGTGCTGCGCCGTGCCTCGCAGCGGTCGTGGGACGCGCTGGCCTCGGCGGAGCAGGCGTATCGCGAGCGCAACGGACTGGCCGTGCGCTGACGGCGCGGATGGCGGATGACGGGCGCTCCGGGGTGTCGCATCCCGGGGCGCTCGTTCGTTTGTATCCCCGGCCCCCGGAACGTGACCCCTGGAGATTGACGTATGGAAAGAATCCTGTCCGCGCTGCCGTTCATCCTCCTGGCTGCCTGCACGTCGCCGTTCGGCTCGAGCGGGCCCGAGCTGAAGGTGCGCACCGAGCAGGAGGAGTACGTCGCGAATCCCATCGGCTTCGTCAGTCCGGTCGGGTTCAGCGTGAAGAACGAGGGCGACGAGTCCATCTACCTTCCGCACTGCGGCGAGGTGATCGTGGCCGTCGACCGGCGCGAAGGGGGCGATTGGCGGCAGGCGTACGGCGGCGGCAGCCTCTGTCTGGCCATCAACACGAGCGGCCCCCTGGAGGTGCAGCCCGGTGACTCCGTTCGCTCGGTGGTGAGCGTGGGCGAGCCCGGCCGCTACCGCATCCGCGTCCGCGCGACCGACGGCCCGGACTCCAGCCGGTTCCACGAGACGGTGTCCAACACGTTCACCGTGGAATACTCCCCGATGGATTGATCGCCCGGAGCAGTCCTTCGCTGCTTCCGCACTGGTACGCGGCATGCCACCGCCTCCACTCCTAAATCCCTGGAGTGGAGGCGTTTGCGATGCGATCGAATCGGCTGGGGCGGGTGATGGCGGCGCTGGGGACGGCGCTGACGGGGGCCTGCGCCAACTCGGGCGGAGGGCAGGTCGCTGGGGATGCGTCCCCTCGGCCGGGCGAGGTGGACGCGGAGGTGCAGATCGTGCGCGCGGCAGCCATCCCCATCACCGGCGCGGAAACGGACTACGATTCGCTGATCGCGCACGTGGGCGACGCGCGGTTCGTGCTGCTGGGCGAGGCCACGCACGGCACGCACGAGTTCTACCGCGAGCGCGCGCGGATCACCCGGCGATTGATCGAAGAGAAGGGGTTCACCGTGGTCGCGGTCGAAGCCGACTGGCAGGACGCCTACGATGCGAACGAGTTCATCCACGGGAACGG